>JBKOYU010001107.1:0-3461 GCA_046725575.1 Actinomycetota bacterium
TCAATTGTGCCAGATAGGCCCCAACCCAGTGAAATCGCCGTCGGACGATACCCCGAAACGCGCAGCAGACCTAAGCACGCGATGTTGGCACTCAACCGCTAGGCTAAAACGACCGGCAGTGCGGTGCAGCAAACCTGATTCCGGTTCGGGAACACACGAGGGAGGGGCCATGCGACGGCGGCCGCCGAAATTGGTCACGGCAACCGCAGCCGTCATCATTGCGGTCCCCCTTCTCGCCGGTTGCGAAGCCAAGGTGTACGGCACGCCCCCGGAGCCCCCAGCCCCCCAGTTGACCGTCATCGCCCCGATGGGCAAGAAGGCCCCACTGCCGGAAACCCCGCCCGACGAGCCCGCCGCTACCTTCGCCGGCCTATACGCGCGGGCCAAGCAGGCCTCGGCCGAAGCCGCGCAGGCCGGCGCCGACCTGACGACCACCATCCTTGACCGCAACACCGGGCAGATTGTCTCCAACGGCAACAACGAGGCAATGCCCATCGCCTCGGTTGTCAAGCTGTTCATCGCGGACGACCTGCTGCTGCAGGAAGCAAGGGGACAGACTCAGCTCTCCCCCGCCGACCGCCGGGCGTTCGACGCCATGTTGCGGTCGTCGGACGACAGCGCAGCCGAGGTCTTCTGGAACCGCAGTGGCGGCAGCGCAATCATCACGCGCGTCACCGCGCGGTACGGGCTGGGGGCGACTACGACGCCCTACAACGGGCGTTGGTTCAACACCTTGAGCACGACCGCCGACCTCGTCCAGTACTACGACAAGCTGCTCTCGGGCGACGGCGGGTTGCCGCGGGAGCGGGCCAACATCATTCTGGCCAACCTGGCGGCGTCGACACCGACGGCGATCGACGGTACGCAGCCCGGTGGCTTATACCCACAGCGGTTCGGCATCCCCGAGGGGCTCTACGCGGAGCCGGTGGCGGTCAAGCAGGGCTGGATGTGCTGCTGGAACGGCGGCAACTGGATGCACATGTCGACTGGCGTGATCGGACCGGAACGTCGGTATGTCGTGGCGATCGCCTCGATGCAGACCGCCGACGCCGCAACCGCGCGCAACACCATCACACAGGCCGTCAAGACGATGTTCCCGGGCGGCCGGATCTAATCGAGCAGATCCGGGCGACGCTCGCGGGTGCGCTGCAGCCCCTGCTCATGCCGCCACGCTGCGATCTTCGCGTGGTCACCCGACAGCAGCACCTCGGGCACGTCGAGTCCTCGCCAGCTCGGTGGCCGGGTGTAGCTCGGGCCCTCCAACACGCCGTCGGAATGCGAATCGTCCTGGTGTGACGCGGGATTGCCGAGCACGTCGGGAAGCAGACGGACGATCGCCTCGATCATCACCAGCGCGGCCGATTCGCCGCCGGGCAGCACGTAATCGCCGATCGAGACTTCCTCGACCCGCATCCGGCGGGCCGCGTCGTCGACGACGCGTTGGTCGATGCCCTCGTAGCGCCCGCACGCGAACACCAAGTGTTTCTCGGCACTCCAGCGCTGCGCATCGGCCTGACAGAACAGCCGGCCCGCCGGGGTGGGAACAATCAGAAGTGTGTCGTCCGAACAGATTTCGTCGAGCGCTTCGCCCCACACCGGCGCCTTCATCACCATGCCTGGGCCGCCGCCGTACGGCGAGTCGTCGACCGACTTGTGTACATCGTGGGTCCACCGACGCAGATCGTGCACAGCCAATTGCACGATCCCGGCGTCAATCGCCTTGCCCGGCAACGACTGTCGCAGCGGGTTCAGGTAGTCCGGAAAGATCGTGATCACATCAATGTGCACGTGCGCATTCCAATTCAAATCTCCAGCAGACCCTCGGGCGGGTCGATCTCGATCGTCTGGTCGGCAAGCGACACCGACGTCACGATGGCGCTGACGAACGGCACCAGCACCTCGGCACCGCTCTCGGTCGTCACCGACAGCAGCTCCCCGGCCGCGGTGTGCAGCACCTCGGCGACGTTCCCGACTAGCCGCCCCTCCGTGGTCACGACCCGGAGACCTTCCAGCTGATGGTCGTAGAACTCGTCGGGATCCTCGATGGGTGGCAGCTCCTCGGAGTCGACGACAAAGAGAATGCCCCTCAGCGCATCGGCTGCGTTGCGGTCGGCAACGCCGTCCAACCGCACCAGGAGCCGCCCGCTGTGCTCGCGCGAGGATTCGACGACATAGCGATTTTCGGGGCCGCCGCGAGATGGCCTGCCGCGCAGGGAGGAACCCGGGGCGAAGCGCATGTCGGGGTCGTCGGTGCGGATCTCGACCACGACCTCGCCGGTGATGCCGTGCGCTTTGACAACCCGCCCGACTACCAGGTCCATTGTCGACCGCTACTGGTCGGTGTCCACCACGTCGACGCGGATGCCGCGACCGCCGATGCCTGCCACCAGTGTTCGCAGCGCGGTCGCGGTGCGACCGCCACGGCCGATGACCTTGCCGAGGTCGTCGGGATGCACGTGCACCTCGACCGTGCGGCCGCGGCGACTTGTCACCATGTCGACCCGGACATCGTCAGGGTTGTCCACGATCCCGCGGACCAGGTGCTCGACGGCGTCGACGACGACAGAGCTCATGGCCGCGATCAGCTCTCGCTGGACTCGGGCGAGGTGGTCGCGTCGGCGCCTTCGGCCGCCGCCCCAGACTCGTCCTTGACCGGAGCCGCCTGCGCCTCAGCCTCGGTGGCGTCATCGGCCTTCTCGGCAGCCTTCTTGGCGGGCGCCTTCTTCTTCTTGGACTGGGTGGCCTCGGTGCTCGGGCCGCCCTCGGCCTGGGCGAGCGCCGCGTTGAACAGGTCGAGCTTGCTGGGCTTGGGCTCCTTGACCTTGAGCGTGCCCTCGGCGCCGGGCAGACCCTTGAACTTCTGCCAGTCGCCGGTGATCTTCAGCAGCTGAAGAACGGGTTCGGTGGGCTGGGCGCCGACGCCGAGCCAGTACTGGGCCCGCTCCGAGTTGATCTCGATGAGGCTGGGCTCTTCCTTCGGGTGGTAGCGGCCGATGACCTCGATCGCGCGGCCGTCGCGGCGGGTGCGCGCGTCGGCAACGGCGATGCGGTACTGGGGATTGCGGATCTTGCCAAGCCGAGTGAGCTTGATTTTGACAGCCATGGTTAAGCGACATCTCCTACATGTGCCACGCTGCAATTCAGCGATCGCAGGCCGATTGCCCGGATCCGGTTTTGCCTTACGTGTGTGACCGCCGCGCAGCCGTAGTCGCGCGCCAGACAGCCGCCCATTGTGCCAGAACAGGCGCTACCGGTGAAAATCCATGCCGGCAGCTCGGGGGTGACATTTACAACTTGTTGCGAAAGTGTCACGCTCTGAGCTATGGATGATGCGGCTACCCTGCTGAAGATCGAGGCAATCAAGCAGTTGAAGGCAAGGTACTGCCGATATCTGGACACCAAGGACTGGGAGGCCTGGCGCGGGATCTTCGCCGACGACTTCCTCAGCGACACCTCGCAGG
>JBKOYU010000896.1:0-2209 GCA_046725575.1 Actinomycetota bacterium
AGCGAGTACCTCATCGACCGCATCATCGACCGACAACCAGCCGCCCAAGGTGGACAATCCCCGGGCTGGGCCACGACCGTTCGAACTCGATGCACTGGACGCGTTGCCGACATCGAACTGGCGGACGCGTGATGACATTGCCAGTGCGGTTCCGGCTGACTGTTTACCATCGCGATATCGCAGAACTCCGGCGCCGAGACAGCGCCGAGAGCATGGCGCGCTGCGAGGGCAGCGTCATGTCACGTCTGCACCGGGGGCGCCAAGGATTACGAGCCCTGTTGCTCACCACACACGAACGAACATCAGAACCAGTGCGACGGCGACTACGCGGTCCCGGTTCATCCTTGTGGCGGTGGGTTCTGCCCTCATCATCGTTGTTCTTCGCCCAGCCAGAGCTCGGCGACCTACGGCTATTCCCATGAGGCAAATCCTGCTGCGGGCAGTTTTGCTTCTGGCATCGTGGGCGACCGGACTCCTGGTGGCGGCGTGGATCGTTCCAGGAGTTTCGTCGTCGGTGCCGGGCTTCATCGTCGGCGTAGTGGTGTTCGCGGTAATGCAGGCGATCCTGTCCTTGTCGATCTTGAAGTTGCCCCATCGGTATGCGTCGCTGCTCCTTGGGGGCACTGGCTTGGCATTGACGATCGTCGCGTTGATCCTTGCGTCGATTTTGACGCACGGACTCACTATTGACGGCATGGAGTCATGGCTGGCCACGACGGTTGTGGTGTGGCTGGTGACGACGATCGGGGCGATTACGCTGCCCGAGTTGTTCATCCGCGACGGGGCCGCCTCGACCTGACCGAATACACGCCGCGGCGCATGCGGGTGGATGGCGGTGGTCCGCGTCGAGATTCTGCATTTCGCCCGGGTCGCGCAGTGACTAAGTTTTGCTATTTCGTCCGACGACGGAGGGAGCGGAGATGGGAGACACGCATGACGATCCGACGGATCACTCTCGGACCACGCAGCCGCACGCTGGCATCGTGTTGAAGGACAACTTCTTCTGGCCAGGGTTGATCCTTTTGGCCGTAGCGACGTTCGCGTTGATCAGCACGGCGGCAGCTGCTGCCTATCGACATTACGAATGGCTGTCCACCACGGCCCTCATCGCCGTTCTCGGCGCGGTCGCCGGAGCGCTGTGGTTCGTCGTGGAGAATCGCCGCGTGACCCGCATCGAGGCGCAGTGGGACGCCGCGCACCCAGGTAGTCCGACGCGCCCGCGCACTCGCTAACCGCGACAGCCGAGCATCCCCGTCGACAGTGACGTTCAGGGCCAAGCCGCAACGTCGACGTAGTTGTTTGCGTTGCAAGGAATTTGCAGATCTGTTTGTGCCGATAATTCTGTGGTGCGCGTTATGCCAACCGCTTTCGAGCACCTAGCAGCAGCTTGGAAACGCTCCAGTCGAGTGCGGGCGTTCCAGAGATGGGCCGAAGATTGGTGTCGGCGTGCGGTCTCGGCCGGGCGGGGAAAATGAACCGACGCCGCTCCCCGGCGGGAAATTGTTTGCCGCCAGCTGTTTTCGGCTAGCCATACAGGCCGGCTTCGCACGGTTGTCTCCTTCACGGTATGTGCTACTTGTCGGTGCTTAACAGCGGACACTCATCGGTGGTTCTAGGAGGAACTCGATCTCGCGGAACCCGGTTCGGCTGAGGTGATGGTGTGAGCGATTCGCGTCGAATATGCCGGTCTGTCGCCTCGTTGAGCACAAAAGGTCGAGGTCGACGTCGGCAATACAATATTGCGGTTCGGTTGAAAAGCGTTGTTGGGCTAGACACACGCCGTTCTCCCAGATCATGGTCTGGCCATCCCAGGCGAGGTCGGTTGTGGATTCGCCCTCCCCCGCCGCCGCGTAGATGTACGCGGCGGTGCAGCGCAGCGACGCTGATTGAGCCAGCAGGCATCGGTCTTCGGCCCGACCGATGGTGACGGGGCTTCCCGAGAGGTTGGTCAGCACGGTGGCGCCGGCCAGGGCGGCGTGCGCGCTGGGCGGGATGGGGATCCACATGTCTTCACAGATTTCAACGTGAAGCGTGAAGCCGGGCAGGTCGGAGGCGGTGAACAGCAGATCGGGACCGAACGGCGCGTGCGCGCGGGCTGTCGTGCGGCCCCAGCGGATTTCATCGCAGAGGCCGTCGCCGGCGGCCATCTGGCGAAGTTCGTAGAACTCGCGGTAGGTCGGTAGATAGGATTTCGGGGCGACGCCCAGTA
>JBKOYU010000339.1:0-4097 GCA_046725575.1 Actinomycetota bacterium
GCGCTCAGGAGCGCGCGCAGCGTCCGCGTCATGGCGAACGCTGCGGCCTTCGAGATCGAGTAGGCCGGGACGAGTGGCATGGGAGCCAGGGCCGAGTCCGACAGCACGTTCACGATGGCTCCCCGAGAACGCGTCAGTGACGGCAGGAAAGCGTGGGTGACGCGATAAGTGCCGAACAGGTTGACGGCCAGCTGCTGTTCGAGCGGTGCGGGATCGCTCAGGTCGTCGTAGAGCGCCAGGCCGGCGTTGTTGATGAGGATGTCGAGAGACTCGACGTTCGCGACGGCTTCCTGGATCTGGGCGGCGTCGGTCACGTCGATGGTCAAGGGCGTGACGCGTGCGTCCGGGTGTGCCACGGGTTGACGCGTTGCGGCGTACACCCGCTTGGCGCCTCGAGTCAGGGCCTCCTCTACCAGTGCCCGTCCGATTCCGCGGTTAGCCCCGGTCACCAGAACCGCCTTGTCTGCGATGGTCATGCATCCTCCTAGCTGATGAATTTCGAGCTGTCGAAGATGTAGGCGCTGCCACACTGAGAAATTGGTCGCGGATTTTGCGCCCAGTTCGCTGCCCCTGCGACGTCGATATTTGAAAGTCGACAAGGAGAGCGAGAGACGTGACGCGAGGGTGGAGTAGTGACACGTGGTAACAACCGACCTGATCACCAGGGCGCGAGCCGGGGACGGCGACGCGTTCCGAGAGTTGACCGAGCCACACCGTCGAGAGCTGCTGGTGCATTGCTATCGGATGCTCGGCTCGTTCCACGACGCCGAGGACGCCCTGCAGGACGCGTTGCTCGCGGCCTGGCAGGCCCTCGGCGGATACGAGGGGCGCGCCGCGATCCGCACCTGGCTCTACCGGATCGCCACCAACAGGTGCCTCGATGCGCTTCGCTCGGCCAAGCGACGCCCGGCCAAGGAGTGGGACATCTCCGAGATTGAAATGCCAGAGCCGACTCGACTGGGCGAAATCACTTGGCTGGAACCATTTCCCGATGTGCTCCTCGAGGGCGCGGCCGGCACGCCGCTGGGTCCCGAGGCCCGCTACGAGCAGACCGAGGCCATCTCGCTGGCCTACGTCACCGCGCTGCAAGTCCTACCGGCCCGCCAACGCGCGGTGCTCATCTTGCGTGAGGTGCTCGGATACCACGCCGACGAGGTGGCGGACATGCTGGACTCGACCGTCGACTCGGTCAACAGCGCGCTCAAACGCGCCCGTGCCACGCTGCGGAAGCGCCCAGCGTCGAAACCCGAGCACGAATCGCCACCCACTCCTGACTCACCCGCCGAGCGGGCGCTGGTGGCAAAATTCGTGCGCGCGTACGAGTCTGGCGATGTCGATGAGTTGGTCGCCTTGCTCACCGCCGATGTCTGCGTGTCGATGCCACCGATCCCGCTCGAATATCAAGGCCGCGATGTCGTGGCCCGCTTCTATGCGAGCGTGTTCCGCAAAGGCGGCCGGTATGACCTCGTGCCGACGCGGGCCAATGGTCAACTGGCGTTCGGGGCGTACCTTCGCGCGCCCACCGGCGGTATCCGCCACGGAGCCGGCCTACTCGTCCTGACCGTCGCCGGCGACCGGATCTCCGCCATGACTCGCTTCGACAACGACGTGCTTCCCTCGTTCGGGCTGCCGCGATCGCTCCCAGGTTGAGGACCATGACCTACCTCAATCAGCCGTGGTTCAACCGTGTGATCGTCAACTGGTTCGCGATGGCGACCGGGGTGGTGCACAGCGAGACCCTGACCGTCATCAAGCGCGCCAGCAAGCAGCCGCAGAAAATCCCTGTCACCCCTGTCGAAGTCAACGACGTGACGTATCTGGTGTCCACCCGCGGTGAGTCCCAGTGGGTGAAGAACATCCGGGTCGATCCGAACGTCACGCTCACCACCGCGTCGGGCACCGTGCAGTACGTTGCCACCGAAACGCCGGTCGAGAACAGGCCGCCTATCTTGGACGCCTACAAAGTAAAGGCCGGCAAGATCGGCGAGCGTTACCTCCGCAAGCTGCCCGATCCAGCCGACCATCCGGTCTTCACGCTCACCCCGGTGACCTGACGGCTTCTGGAACTCTTTTCCCTGGCTTACGAGCAGGCGTGCAATTCCGTGGTTGCCGTCGGTCCGCAGGCCTTCGGGGAACAGATGGATTCTGTTATGCACGACCGGTCGAGCACACTGGCGTGCCTCACCGCTGCAGTGTGATCCGCCGACCAAGAAAGGCGGCGAGCCGGTCGATGGCCGACCTCGCCAGTCCACCTCCTCCACGTCGTAATCGCTCATGCGGCAACCGTATTGCAGATTTAGCGTCAGGTGTGCTGTTCTCGCGACTGGTAGCGCAGATGTGCGCGGGCGGCGATCTCGCGCTCGTCGAGGAAGGTCATCATCGGCGCGTCCGGCGCACACAACATGAACACCACGAACTTGCTTGCGATGTCGTCACGCAGATTCGCCGCCTGATAGTGCACGACGTCAAAACCCGGTTCCCAGAACGCCTCTCCAGCCTTGATCGGGTAGGGCTCGTCGCCTTCGAGTTCGAACAGGATCTCGCCTTCCAGCACATAACCGAACACCGGCCCGGAGTGCCTGTGCGGCCCGGTGCCGGGGTCGCCGGGCGGGATGGTGACGGTGGCGACCATCGCGCAGGAGTTCGCGGCGATTGTCCGATTCTGGTGCAGCAGAACATCCAACGTGTTGGTCGGCGACGGTCCAATCGGCGGCATGTCGCCGACGCTAGCGTCGTCGCATCGGCGAGCGCCGGTCCATTTCTGCGTGGACTAGGTGGGCCAATCAGGCGGTAAGCCGTTGCACGGCAGCCGATATTCGCTCGTCCGTCGCCGTCAATGCGACCCGGACGTGCTGAGACCCGCGCGGGCCGTAGAACTCGCCGGGCGCAACAAGGATTCCGTACTCCGCCAGCCACGCGAGGGTGTCGCGGCACGGCTCGCCGCGGGTGGCCCAGATGTAGAGCCCGGCCTCGGAGCTGTCGACCGTCAGCCCCGCCGACTTCAGCGCCGGCAGCAACACCGCCCGTCGTCGCTCATACCGCTCGCGCTGCTCGCGTTCATGCGGGTCGTCGTCGAGCGCGGCGACCATGGCGGCCTGCACCGGCGTCGGCACCATCATGCCCGCGTGCTTGCGCACCGCCAGCAGCTCGGTGACGACCGCAGGGTCGCCGGCGACGAAGCCCGCGCGGTAGCCGGCCAGGGACGACGTCTTCGACAGCGAATGCACAGCCAACAACCCGCTGTGGTCGCCGTCGCAGACCTCCGGGTGCAGCACCGAGTACGCCTGAGCGTCCCAACCGAGCCCCAGATAGCACTCATCGGACGCGACCAGCGCGCCGCGCTCGCGAGCCCAGCCCACCACCTTGCGGAGATGCTCGACGCCGAGCACCTTTCCGGTTGGGTTGCTCGGCGAATTCAGATAGACCAGCGCGGGCGACTGCGGGCCGAGCTGTGTCAGCGAGTCCGCGCGCATCACCTGAGCGCCGACCAGTTGCGCACCGACTTCGTAAGTGGGATAAGCCAATTCGGGCACCACAATGAGGTCGTCCGAGCCGAGACCGAGCAGCGTCGGAAGCCACGCGATCAGTTCTTTGGTCCCGATGACCGGAAGCACGGCGTCGTCGGCCAGCCCGGTGATGCCGTATCGGCGACTCAAGGCCGCGGCGGCCGACGCCCGCAGCGCCGGAGTGCCCGCGGTGGTCGGGTAGCCGGGCGCCGAGCTGGCGGCGGCGAGGGCCTCGCGGATCAGTGGCGCCACCGGATCGACCGGGGTGCCCACCGACAAGTCGATGATGCCGTCGGGGTGCGAACGCGCAAGCGCGGTGACGTCGGCCAGGGTGTCCCACGGGAAAACCGGCAATGACGCCGAGACCGCGCGTCGGCGGGACACGGTCTCGCTCAGGCGTCCTCGCCCTGTGGCGCCAGTTCCTTGACCGCAGGCGGGTCGTTCTCCGTTAGGCCGACCTTGGACGCGCCACCCGGCGAGCCCAACTCGGCGAAGAAGTCGGCGTTGATCTGCGTGTACTGGCTCCACTGGTCGGGCACGTCGTCCTCGTAGTAGATGGCCTCGACAGGGCAGACGGGCTCGCACGCGCCG
>JBKOYU010000540.1:0-3497 GCA_046725575.1 Actinomycetota bacterium
GTACTTCTTTGCTCCACGTCGCGCCAGTGCCGCCGAACTGCGCGATGGGCTCCAGCGTGTGCGAGTGACGGTCCGAGGGGGGTACAGCCCCAACGTGATTCAGGTTCGCCAGGGTGTTCCGGTGGAGATCGAGTTCGATCGTCAGGAGAGCGGGGACTGCACCTCGCGGGTGGTCTTCCCGGACCTGAAGCTGTCGGCGGCGCTGCCCGCCCATGAGCGCACGGCGGTGCGGTTCACACCCCATCGGGCGGGATCGGTGGGATTTGCCTGCGGCATGAACATGATTCACGGCACCCTGGTGGTGACCCCCAACGGCGACGAATCCGTGCGGTTCGATCACGAAGAATCGTCCTCACCACACACGCCGGATGGTGGGTCGGCTTCCGCCGCGGCCGTGGAGGCCGCCCAAGCTAAAGAACAGCGGGCCGAGATCGCTGATCTGACTCGCCGAGTCGTGATCGGCGCGGTGCTGACGGCCCCTGTGCTGTTCGCGGTGATGGCCGAATCGCTGTTCGGCGCGAACTGGGTGCCTGCGCTGTTGCTCAACCACTGGCTCCAGCTCGCGCTGATCACGCCGGTGATGTTCTACGCCGGGTGGCCGATCCACCGCACCGGCTGGCTTGCCCTGGCGCATCGCAGCGCCGACATGAACAGCCTCATCACCCTCGGCACGGTCGCCGCCTACGGCTACAGCCTTCTGGTCACGTTGGTCCCCACACTGCTGCCGGCCGAAGTGCGCGAAGTGTATTTCGAAGCCGTCGGCGTGATTCTCACCCTGATCATGCTCGGTCGCCTGCTGGAAGCCCGCGCCAAGGCCGGCACCGGCGAAGCCATCCGGGCCCTGCTGGGGCTGCAGGCCCGCACCGCGCGCGTCCTACGTGACGGTGTCGAGACCGAGCTCCCCGTCGACGAAGTTGTGGTCGGCGATGAGATTGTCATCCGGCCGGGCGAGAAGATCCCTGTCGACGCCACCGTCTTATCGGGTCAATCGGCGGTCGACGAATCCATGGTGACCGGCGAATCGATGCCGACGACGAAACGCGAGGGTGACACCGTCATCGGCGCGACCGTCAACACCACCGGGTCGCTGCGGGTGCGGGCGGCCAAGGTGGGCGCGGACACGATGCTGGCGCAGATCATTCGCATGGTGCAGCAGGCGCAAGCCTCCAAGGCTCCGATCCAACGACTGGCCGACGCCATCTCGGCCTACTTCGTGCCGGTCGTCATGGCGATCGCTGTCGCCACCTTCGCCGTGTGGTTCGTGGCCGGCCCTGCACCGGCGCTGACGCTGGCGCTGGTGTCGGCTGTGGCAGTGCTGATCATCGCCTGCCCCTGCGCGCTGGGCCTTGCCACCCCACTGTCGATCATGGTCGGCACCGGAAAGGGTGCTCGCGCAGGCATTCTCATCCGGTCGGCCGAGGCTCTGGAGACCGCACACAAACTTGACACCATTGTGCTGGACAAGACCGGCACCATCACCGCCGGCAAGCCCGCTCTCACTGATGTCGATGTGCTCGAGCCGATGCGCGACGACGAGCTGCTTGGGTTGGTGGCGGCCGCAGAGGCAGACAGCGAACACCCGATATCCACTGCGATCGTGGCAGGCGCCCGAGACCGCGGTCTGGTCCTTCCCGGCGTCGAGAACTTCACCTCGATCACCGGTAAGGGCGTGCAGGCCACCGTCGGCGGACACGGCGTGCTTGTCGGCACCGCCACGCTGCTGACCGAAAACGGCGTGGACACAAGCGAACTCGAACAGATCGGCCAGCGGTTGGCGGCACACGGCAAGACCCCGGTGCTGGCCGCGGTCGACGGCCGACCCGCCGGAGTGCTCGCGGTGGCCGACACCGTCAAGGACGACTCGGTGGCCGCGATCGCCGCCCTGCACCAGCTCGGCGTGCAGGTCGTGATGATCACCGGGGACAACGCCCGCACCGCCGCAGCGATCGCCCGCCAGGTGGGGGTGTCGCGCGTGCTGGCCGAGGTGCTGCCCGAACACAAGGCCGGCGAGATCCGCCGGCTGCAGGCCGAAGGCCGGCTGGTGGGGATGGTCGGCGACGGCATCAATGACGCGCCTGCGCTGGCGCAGGCAGATGTCGGCCTGGCGATCGGCACCGGCACCGACGTCGCGATCGAGGCCGCCGACATCACCCTGATCTCCGGCTCGCTGGCCGGGGTGGTCACTGCGATCCGGCTGTCCCGGGCCACCATGCGCAATATCCGGCAGAACCTGTTCTTCGCGCTGATCTACAACGCCGTCGGCATTCCGCTCGCCGCGGGCGTGCTCTACCCGCTGCTCGGGTTGCGGCTCTCACCGATGATCGCCGCCGCGGCCATGGCCCTGTCCTCGCTGTCGGTCGTCGGCAACGCGAACCGGCTGCGCCGTTACCGCGTCGCGCCGCTGCCGCCGGCTCAACCACCCCAAGCAATGGAGCCCCAGGTCGAAACCGGTACCGCACAGCAACCGAGCTCGCCTGCGCCGCAGCTCATGCGGTCCAAAACAGCGAGCTAGCGAGTCGTGGTAGCCGCGGCGCAGCGACCTCGGCGGACAACGAACCGCCTGATCCTGTTGCTGGCGTTTGCGTTCGCGGTGATGGCCGACCCGGTGTCGTCGGTGGCGTACGCGATCGAGGCAGCGCTGCGAGCCTTACGGGGTGACCTGGTGTTGTTGCTGCCGACGATGGCACTGGTCGTTGCGATCATCGTTGTGGTGATTGTCAACTATCACCAAATAGTTGGCCGGTATCCCCAAGGGGGCGGGGCGGCCGCCGCGGCGGCCGACGCGTTCGGCGAACCGAGCGCGTTCATCCCCATCGCAGCGCTGATCGTGGATTTCGTTCTCACAATCGCCATCAGTTGCGCGGCAGCCGCCGCCGCGGTTATCGCGTTCGTGCCCAGCCTCGCGGGCCTACGCGCCCCGATTGCGCTGCTGCTGCTCGCCGGGGTCGCGGGCGCGACATGGTTCGGTCATCGGGGCCGGGCAGTCTTCGCCGCGATGACTGTGGCGTTCGTCGTTCTCACCGCGGTGGTGCTTATTGCTGGGCTGTTCCTTACACCCCATCCGGGTCCGCCTCCCACCATCGACCCGGGGCATTCCCCGCCGCTGGCGGTAGCTTTGGCCTTCCCGGTGGCCATGGCACTAGCGACCGGGGTCGAAGCGCCTTCCTCGGCGATCGCACAGCTTGGCCAGCTCGACGACGCGGGTCGACGGCGCTTCGGCAGGATCACGCTGTGGCTCACGTTGGCCATTGTCGGCACCCTCACCCTGGGTCTGACCGTCGAGCTCGTCCACCTGCGTATCGGTGTGCCGCCCCAGGACAGCACCCAGATCGCAGAACTTGCCCGAGTCGCAACCGCCCCGCCGGTGTTCGCCGCCTTTCAGCTGGCCACCGCGCTGCTGCTGCTGTCAGCGGCCAGTTCCTCGTTCCAAGCAGGTCCCGGCCTTCTCAAAGCACTTGCGCGGCAACGCTCCTCCCACGAGCGCAGCACCGGGATCT
>JBKOYU010000431.1:0-2915 GCA_046725575.1 Actinomycetota bacterium
TCATCGCGGACACAACGAGCCTACGACCGCGACGACTCAGAACCAACTGGCGTACAAAGCATGACGCAGATGGCGCGAATTATCGACACACCCGGATACCACTAAACATATTGGGGTACAACACATTAACGAATATGCGGCAGTTATACCGGTAACCCGCCGTATTCGATCTCGCCGTATTCGTCGTCCGGGCGCCGAATATTGGCGACGCCGGCAAAGGTGGAGCTGCTGCCTCGGATTGACCGCCATACTCGGGACCCAGGGTGGCCAGAGGGCATGCGGCAAGCAGGGGAGCGCTTTGCTGCGCGGGGCGCTTCGTCGGTGCGCGGATGACAGTCGCATACCAGCTTCGTGAGCCTCACCCAATAGACACAGGACCGCCAGTGGGTAGGTCTCACGGTTCGGTTACGAGAACGGTGGCAACCGACCTCGTGCCGTCGACGTGAGCCCGGCTCAGCGCCACTTGATGCCGCACCCGATCGACGGCCGCTGGTCGGGGTCGACCGGTGGGCAGCCGCCGCATCCGATGCACCGATTCACCCGGCGGGAGCGAAGCGCGACAGCCTTACGGTCCCGCTGGCACTGTTTCCTTGTGGGCGGGGCGAATACCGCTGCCCGCCTCACCATTTGGTGAGAATCCTGTCCGAACGGCATCTCGATGCGGATTCGTTCGTAGTCACGGTCGACGCGGGTCCAGTGCGCGCGACGCGCTCACGGCCAATCACCCGCTGCTCATCGTAACCAGCAGCCACGGCATGACCGGACCACTGTCGGACCTCCACACCATGCGCGCGAATCTAGGGCGCATGAGGGGGATGCTAGTCGGTGCGCTGGCGGTGCTGATCGTGACTATTACGTTTCCGTTGGGCACCGTGATCACCGCGCCGGAGGCCTCGGCGGCATGTCACCAGGGCGTCGTTGCCCCCGAGCCTGACGGCACCTATACGGTCTGCCCAGATGGCGTTGACTGGGTGCACGTCAACCGGTCAGTGTGTGCGGACTACCCGGGGCTGTTCCCTCAGCAGTGCTCGAGTAACTCGAGTGCGGGTGGGTCGAATGGTTCGACGATTCCCGGTGAAGGAACCTTCCTGGTGGGTGTTGACATCACGCCAGGCACTTACAGGTCGGCGCCGTCGCGAGATCTACCGTGCCAGTGGTGGACTCAAAGCGAGCTCGGCAACGACGAGTCTCAAACCGGCTTCGACAGTTCGAACGGCCAGACCTATGCAACCATTAGGCCCAGCGACGCGTCCTTCCACACGCAATTCTGCCAAACGTGGATCAAGATGAAGTAGCAGACGACGGCGGATGTCCGTTCCGGGTTTAGTTGTCATGCGCGACCTTGGCGTATGCCAACATTGTTCGGATCGTTTCTTGGGGAATTACGTGACAGCCGGGGTGGGAATTACGTGACGGACAACCCCTCAACCTGGGGAAATACGTGACCGCTGACACCAATAGCAAATCTCGAATCGGGTGGAGCTTCGCATCAGACGGGCGCGTTTCAGCAGATACGGCGGAATCGAATACGGCGGGTTGCCGGTATCGCGTCGAAGCTGTTGGGGGACAGCATGATTGGTCCCAACTGCACCCGCTAGCGCTAGAAACATCACGGAGACGTATCGGCCTTGTGCGAGCGGGGAGTCCGCGACGAAACGGTACTAGTGTGGGGTGGATTCGGTCCGGCGACTGCTGCTACGCGAGGTCAAAATCAGTCGGTCCTGTAGCCGACGTGCGGGGCTGCCTCAAATCGCGCTCAGAGGGGTGGCGCACGTCGGTGCGTTTGCTCCAGCACAATGGCCCGTAGTCGGGGGAACCGGAAGTACAATCAAATTGATTGCAGCGGTGGTGTATTCGCGCATCCGCTTGACTTCAACCTGACATAATTACGCTATTATCGGATAGATATACTAAGTAGCTGAATCAGGGGATTACTTGCAGTTCGAAGGCATTGGCGAGACGGGGAACGCACTCATGTCATCGAGGACTTCCACACCGGCGCGACGGACCTAGCGCGAGGGTCGCCTACAGAACCCGTTCATAGGCGGATCCGGCAGTTCATCTTCGCGTGGCAGCCGCCTCGCCGCAGCGTCCCTGTCCGCATCGCTGTAATCGGCACTGATCCGGGCATCAACCGAACCGGGCAGATTCATACTGCACATCATCGTCGACGACACCGCCTGTACTGCGGACACCCGCGGGGAACCCATCCCAGCAGTCCCACCAGCTGTCACCGTGGGGGGACCCCGTCAACCCCGGCGACAGCAAGCCAGCATGGTGGGCGGCGACGGAACGTGATCATCATGTTGCCCGTTGTTCGCCTCAGTTCCCGTGGCCAATTGCCTTGCAGATAGCCACCTTCCGGTCAAGTGGCCGCTATAGTCACAGCGAGATCTGCTCGGCGCGCCACCTTCAAATCTGTTGCCCGACAATGAATCGAACGACGAGGATGAACCATGCGAAGTGGTTTCACCGTCCGTCAAAGGCAACTGGTTCAGTCATGGGAAGGGAACAGCCGGGCGAACTCCTCTGGCAGTGATACGGCGCGGTGCGTGTCGGGATCGACGGTGACGAGGGTGACGACCCCGTCGGCGACAACCGCGCCGTCGCTCCGCACGATGTGCTGTGCCAGGGCGAAGCTGGTCCGGCCGCGCTTCTGCGGCCGTGTGACTATCCGTAGCCGGTCGCCCTGCTGGCAGGGCTGCCGGTAATTGAGGTTGATGTTCACCACCACCGTGACCGCCCCCATCCCCGCGAGGCGGTCATAAGCGAAACCGTTGCGGTCGTACCACTCCTCGCGACCCCATTCGAGGTACTCGACGACCTTCGCGTTGTTGACGTGGCCGTTGACGTCGATTTCGGTGCAGCGCACCACCGTTTCCAGGTCGACTTCCCCGGCCACCGCTTCGGTGGTC
>JBKOYU010001095.1:0-4878 GCA_046725575.1 Actinomycetota bacterium
CCGGGGGCGGCCCCGACGCTTTCCGGGCCGACGGTGATCTCGCCGTCCTTGACGGCGATGATCGAGCTCCCGCCGACGCCGCTCGATTGCACGTCGCTCATCGGGATGGAGATCGGTGCGCCCTCGATCGACCCGCGCCGGTCGGTGAGGATCTCTTCCTTCCGGACCGATCCGACGTCGGTGGTGGTGCCCCCCACATCGATCATCAACACGTGGCCCAGGCCGTACGCCTGCGCGAGAGCGCGGGTGCCTTCGAGCCCACCGCGGGGCCCGGACGAATAGGTTTTCAGGGCAACCGACTTCGCCACGCGGGAGGACGCGCCGTCGTTGCGGTAGATCAGCAGGGGATTCTTGACCCGGTGGCTGCGCAGGCGATCCTCGGCGTTGTACAGGAATCGCTCCATCGTCGGGTGCAGGAAGGAGTTGAGCACGCTCGACCAGATCCGACGCGACCGCACGCGGTCCGTGGTGAACTCCGACGAGTACAGGATCGGGACGGAACCGAGCAGATGCCGCGGGAACTTGCGAAGCAGGATCCGGCGGATGCGGCGCTCGGCACCGTCGACCCCATCACCCGCCGCGACCACGAGACGGGCGGCGCCATCGGTGGTCAATTTGTTGACCTGGCGAACAAGCTCGGTGGTGAGCTCCTCCTCGCTCAGCTCGACGTCGATCGCCGCGACACGGTCACCGACCAGATCATCGAACAACGCGCGCTCGGCAGCGGAGCCGCGCAACTCGTCCACCACGGCGATGTCATCGGTGATCAGACCGATCCGCGGTCCCTTACGTTCGACAAGGGCATTGGTGCCCTGGGTCGTCGAGTAGCGGATGTATTTGGTGCTGTGCAGCAGCTCGGGTAGTGCCGGCTGCCCGTAAATCTCGGTCGATGCCTTCGTGATGCCGTCGAACAAGCACTGGGACAGGTCGAACGGCGTCGTGAGTGTCTTGGTGAACGTGAACTCCGTCCCATCCCACACACAGATGTCGGTCAGTGTCCCACCGTTGTCGATATTGATCAGGCGTTCCATCGAGGCTCCTAACTTCGTCCGGTTGGGCAATCCATGACTCGAGCCACAGCTGCCTGCTTCGGGATCAGTCTCACTTCGATGCATGGGTTGTGATCTGTCCCACTTTGGGACACCCTTGGTGTGCGTGCGCGGCCGGTCTCACGCAGTTCGGCGAGGTTAGGGCGCGGACAGGTCGGCGGTTGGTCGAACACGTGTGGTGCGAGGTTGGAGAATTCATCGATGGAGTCGTCAGACCGTCGTCTCAAAGCGGCGGAGGCCCGTGTCGGGTACTTGTCGACCGGCGACGCCGACCCGCGCGCCGTGTCGGACTTCGTGGCCGCCTCGTGGCGTCGCTCCCGAGGCGCCGGGGTGGCCGTGGATGGCGGGGAAGTCCCCTTCATCGGAGACATCGACATTTCCTCGCGGCTGGTTCGATGCCCCCAACCGATCATCGACCGGCTCATCGATGCCACCGAGGACATTCCCTTGAGCATCGCGCTGTCCGACAACAAGGCGCGGGTTCTCACGCGCGTCGACACCACCCGGACCATCGGACTGCTTCTTGACGGTATCTTCCTCGCCCCGGGATTCGACTATGCAGAGGGCCATATCGGCACTAATGGTGTCGGGACAGTTCTCGAGGCCGGCCGATCCGCCCAGATCGTCGGGCCAGAGCATTTTCACGAACGCTTTCAGGCGTATTCATGTTCGGGTGCACCGATCCACGATCCGATGACCGGGCGCATCGAAGGCGTTCTCGACCTCACCTGTCTGACCGAACATTCCACCCCGATGCTGCACAGCATCGTGCGCTCGGCCGCCAACGACATCGAACAGAGTCTGTTGCATGACCGAAGCCTGCGCCAACAAGCGCTGTTCGAGGCGTTTCTGCGCGTCGATTCACGCTCGAAGTCAGCGGTATTCGCGATTGGCGGCCGGGTAATGATGGCAAATGCACTGGCGCAGAGCACTTTTGATCCTGTAGAGCAGCAAATGATCGCGCATCACGCGAGATACTTGACGGAATGCAAGAGCGCCGCGGAAGACGAAATCGAGCTTCCCGGTGACAGATTGGCCCACCTGCGGGGCACGCGAGTGAGCGCCGGATCCGAGATCGCAGGAATCGTCGTGGAAGTCCGTGATGTGCAGGAACGGTCGGCGCGGCGTACTCGTGGCAATCGCGACACCCCACGGCGCACCCGCCGAGCAGCAGGCTCTTTCACCGCAAGCAGCCGCACAGGGGCCTTGGGCCAGGACAGTCACTCACCGCTGTGGCGGCGGGCATGCAGTGAGGTCGCCGAGGCCCTCAACAAGAACGAGTCATTGTTGGTCATAGGTGAACCGGGGACAGGCAAATTCACTCTGATCGCGACCACCTTCCACCACATCCATCCCGGCAGCAGGACCATCGAACTTGACGCCAACGACCTCACACACGACAGAATCGCGAAGGAGACGCTCGAGACGAGCGTCCCCACCGTCTACATCCTGCGCCGATTGCAGGACCTGACGCCCGAAGGGGTCACAAAGGCCCAGGCCTTCCTCAGCGAAACAGGGCGCAGCGAACCGCTGGTGTGTGTGGCGGCCACAGTATCGGAATCGTGCCTGGACACCGGCCCGGTACGGGACCTGCTGCCACACTTCCAACGGTCGGCCTCCGTACCACCCTTACGGCACCGCATCGACGACCTCCCGGCGCTCACCCGCATACTTCTCGCCAAATATTCACACGGGCGAAGCACATCCCTGACCGCGGCAGCGATGCGGACGATGGCCAGGTATACCTGGCCCGGCAACCTGCGCCAGCTCGACGACGCACTCCGGACAGCACTCGGCCACCGCCCGGTCGGCGAGATCAAGCCCGAAGATCTTCCCGGCTATTGTTGCCAGACCTCGGGCAGGACACTCAGCGCCCTCGAATCAATCGAGCGAGACGCGATCGTCCAGGCTTTGCGTGAGGCCGGCGGGAACCGTGTGCACGCTGCAGCAACCCTCGGTATCGCCCGTTCATCGCTGTACCGCAAACTGACGAGCTTCGGCATCGAAGTCGACTGAGGCATCGGTCGGGGCACGTCGCCGGGCTACGCGGCGGAGGCCCACGCGTCGCACCATTCGACAATCACCGGAAACGCTCTGTTCATGGTCACCTGCGATACCGGCGCGGGCATGGAGCCTAGCCTCCACGGTGACTCGCTGTGTGTTTGTCACCAGGACGAGGTGACGACACCTGAAAGGGATTGGGGCTGTGGTTGATTCATCCGATGCAATACGCAGACTTCTACTGGTAACCCTGCGGTCGGATAGCTCTCCTCGTACCCGAACACCTCGGTGTGCAGACGAGTTCCATCGGCCGCGCGCACGATGACCGGGCCGACTTTCGGGTAGAGGCAGCGGGCCAGCGAAGGAACCCCGGGTCCGTGACCGCTCCTTCGGGTCGAACAGATCGCAGTCAATTCACCGTGCCCTCGAGATCCGGCTTCGGAATGCCATCGGAGACTGTCCAGATCTGGGACAGTTCGGATCCGCACTCCGCGACAACTATGACCTGTATCACATGTTGTCGTAGTTGGAGAAGGACCGAGCGCAATGATCACCATGGAGAAGCCGTTCAGGCCGGGCCGGCGACATCACAGGACACTGCGGGCAATACCAACGACAACGATCTATCGGGTCGCTGATCGCCTGCACGAAGGACGTACGGTTGAGGTGCCGTGTCATCAGATTGTGACCACCGTCTCGGCGTGGCTGGCGGAGTTGGGGGCCCATAGCCCGCTGGTTGAGGACCTTGCACGAGCGGTACACGTCGGCGACTGGCCGGCAGCCTGCGCGATTGGTGAGTACTTGTCTGTAGACGTGACCGTTGCGGCCTGAGCGCAGCACGGTGGTGAACCGCCGGACGCCCGGGATCAGTCTGCACATGTGGCGCACTGCTACTGAGAACGGACAGTTGAATGGCTTAGCGCGCAGTCCTTGCGCCGCAGTACCCCATCAACGGTCCGCTCCCCGCAGCTACGAACACGCCCACGCAGCGAGGCTGGTGGGACTGCCCGCCCGACGTCGTTGTTGTCGCCGCACACAAGCCCGCCGCCTACTGTCTCGTCGGCCGGCCGGACGCCATCGTCATCACCACTTGTGCGTTGACGACGCTCGATCGACGTCAGCTCGCGGCGGTGCTCGCCCATGAAGACGCTCATATCGCTGGGCATCACCATCAACTTCTGATGGTCCTACAGGCACTAGCATCCAGCCTGGCAAGACTGCCGTTGTTTCGCAGCGCCGCCGAGGCCGTCGCGGAGCTCCTGGAAATGTGTGCCGATGATTCGGCCGCCCGTCGGCACGGCACCCGACCACTCCTTCGGGTGCTGCTCACCTTGGCCGGTTCGCACCACATGGTCGCCGATGGCTTAGCAGCCGCCGGCACAGCGGTTTTCGCGCGCGCGGCCCGTCTGGTCGCCCCGCCGCGCCGCGCCGCCCAGTGGCGCGAGCGGCTCCTGCTCGCAGCCACGATGACGATCACCGTCACGGCTCCTGCGGTTATCAACCTCATCTGCCATCACTGAACCCGGCGCACAAGCAGTACACCGGGTTCCCCGGAACAAGCCACATGGGCGGTCACCAATGGCGTCAGATGCTTGCGTTGCCCGCCCGCCACTGCTCCCATGGAATGTTCCAGTCGCCAAAGCCGTCGGTACCCGGCAGTGTCGAACCGACTGTGTTTACGACCTCGATGATGTCGCCCCGTTTGGTGTTGTTGTAGAACCACACCGCATTGCTCGGACTGACGTTGAGGCAGCCGTGGCTGACATTGCTGCGGCCCTGGCTGCCCACCGACCACGGCGCGGAATGCACATAGATGCCTCCCCATCAC
>JBKOYU010000688.1:0-2913 GCA_046725575.1 Actinomycetota bacterium
GGACTTGTCTACCATCGCCGCTTTCTGCTCTTCGCGCGAGCGCTCATCGCTGATTTCGCGGGAGCAGGTCCCATACGTGCTCGGTGCCGTTGACGGCGGCCACGTACAGGTTGCCCTCGCGTGAGGACAGCAGCCGGGTGACACCGGCGTAATCGACGTTGAAGCAGATGATCTTCTCGGTGCCCAGGATGGTGTGCAGCAGGCCGTTGATCACCCCGCCGTGGGCGAACACCGCGACGGTGTCTTCGTGGTCACCCGCGGCGATCAGGTCACGAATCCCCGCGTCGATCCGCGCCAGAAACGCCTGCTCGTCAACGCTGCTGGGCAGGTGGCCCTGGGCCAGTCGCGCCAGCTCCTCGGGAAACTCCGCAGCGATCTGCTCGACCGGGATGTAGTGCTCCATGTCGCGGTCGTACTCGGCGAGCCGTTCGTCGACCTCGACGGTCAGTCCGAGGGCATCGGCAACCGGCTGCGCAGTCTGGATAGACCGCCGCTGCGGGCTGCTGACCAGCCGTGTGATCGGGAAGCGCGCCAGCGCGTCGGGCAGCCGCTTGGCCTGCTCGATGCCCTCCTCGGACAGGTCGGGGTCCGAGCCCTGGCCCGGCTCGCTGCGCAGCGGAAGCGCGTGCCTGATGAGTAGCAATTGCACCGTGCAACCATATGGCCATGGGCTACGCCGACGAACTGTTCGATCTCACCGACCGAGTCGTGCTGGTCACCGGCGGCAGCCGCGGGCTGGGCCGCGAGATGGCCTTCGCCGCGGCTCAATGCGGCGCCGACGTGATCATCGCCAGCCGCAAGTACGAAACGTGCGTGGAGACCGCCAAGGAGATCGAGACCGCGACCGGCCGCACCGCGTTCCCGTACCAAGTGCATGTCGGGCGCTGGGATGAGCTCGACGGGTTGGTCGACGCCTCCTACGAGCGGTTCGGCAAGGTGGACGTGCTCATCAACAACGCTGGCATGTCGCCGCTCTACGAGTCGCTGAGTTCGGTCACCGAGAAGCTGTTCGATGCCGTCGTCAACCTGAACCTCAAGGGCCCGTTCCGGTTGTCGGTCCTGGTGGGCGAGCGGATGGTGGCCGACGGTGGCGGCTCGATCATCAACGTCAGCTCGAGCGGGTCGCGGCGGCCCCGGCCGGCGCAGTTGCCGTATTCCGCTGCCAAGGCGGGACTCAACGCGTTGACCGAAGGGCTCGCGCTGGCCTTCGGGCCGACGGTGCGGGTGAACACTCTGATGCCTGGCCCGTTTCTAACCGACATCAGCAAGGCTTGGGACATCCCGGCGACGACGAAGGGTGCGCAGAACTTCGCACTCAAGCGGCTGGGCAATCCACCCGAAATCATCGGCGCCGCTTTGTATCTGGCGTCCGACGCGTCGAGCTACACCAGCGGGTCGATCATCCGCGTGGACGGCGGGATTCCCTGAGCGACTAGGCGGCGAGTGGCCAGTTATGGCACGCCAATCCGCGCAAAACGTGCTCTAAGTGGCCGGTCGGCGCAACGGCTACGGGGTGATGATGTTGAAGTTGGGGTCGGGCCGGTCGATCACCGCGAGGATCGACGGCAACGCGTCGGCGTCCCCGGTGACCTCCAGGCCGGGCGAGTCGCTGTCGCCAGCGGCAAATGTCAACAGCCGCAGCTTGTTTGCCAGTTTGACCGTGGCGTGAGCCGTCGACGCGTCGGCGGTGACCTTGCGGTAAACCAGCACACCATTGCGTAGCGTCAGTCGATAGTTGGTGTCGATGTCGAGGAAGGTGACGTCGACGGCCACATTGAGCTCCCACGCCCGAGGCCCGTTGATGTTGATCGCGAACGTGTCGAACATCTGCTCCGGCGTCAGCTGGCCCAGAATCGACGCCGACGTCTGCACCGGCGTGCCGAAGACACCCTCGCGCAATTCGGTCGCCCCGGCGAGGAAGAAATTGCGCCAGACGGCGTTCTCTGCACCGTAGGCAAGCTGTTCGAGGGTGGCGGCGTAGAGCTCGCGTGCCGCGGCGTGGTCCTGGTCGGTGAATATCGCATGATCCAGCAACGTTGCCGCCCAACGGAAGTCGCCCTCATCGAAGGCCTTTCGCGCAACGTCGACAACGCGGTCGATTCCCCCGATCGCCTCGACGTAGCGGGGCCCGAGGGCCTCGGGCGGATGCGCCCACAGCCGGCCGGGGTTGCCGTCGAACCAGCCCATGTAGCGCTGATAGACGGCCTTGACGTTGTGGCTGACCGAGCCGTAATAGCCGTGGGTGTGCCAGGCCTTGTGCAGCGCGGGCGGCATCTGGAAGTTCTCGGCGATCTCGATGCCGGTGAAGCCCTGGTTCAGCAGTCGCAGCGTCTGGTCATGCAGGTACGCGTACATATCGCGTTGCAGGGAAAGGAATTCGACAATCCGGTCGCGGCCCCAGGTCGGCCAGTGGTGCGAGGCGAACACGACATCGGTGCGGTCGGCGAAGCGGTCGATCGCCTCGGTCAGGTAACCAGCCCAACCGTGTGGATCGCGGACCAGTGCGCCGCGCAGCGTAAGCAGGTTGTGCAGATTATGGGTGGCGTTCTCGGCCATACACAGCGCGCGCTGCTGCGGGAAATAGAAGTGCATCTCGGCGGGGGCCTCGGTACCGGGGGCCATCTGAAACTCGATCTCGACACCATCGATGGTGCGCGTCTCACCGGTTTCGCGGATGTCGACCGTCGGCACGATCAGCGCGACCTCGCCCGTGGAGCCGACCTGCCCCAGCCCGCAACCCACCTGTCCCTGCGGCCCGCGGTCCAGCGCCGCCCCGTACATGTAGGCCGCGCGCCGCGCCATCGCGGTGCCGGCGTAGACGTTCTCCTGGACGGCGTGCTGCGTGAAGTGCTCCGGCGCAATCACTGCCACGCGGCCGGCGTCGACGTCCGCCTGCGTCGTCACACCCAGCAC
>JBKOYU010000580.1:0-6757 GCA_046725575.1 Actinomycetota bacterium
GGAAGGTTCGTTCAGGTCCCCAAAGGCCGCATTCCCGTCGGAAGCAGTTGCTGTGAAAGACGCCGACGCCCGGCTGGCGAGTGATCTGTCGCTGGCAGTGATCCGTCTGGCTCGCCAATTGCGGTTCCGGCGTCCGGATTCCCCTGTCTCGCTTTCACAGCTGTCGGCGTTGTCGACGCTTGCTAAGGAGGGCCCGATGACGCCCGGTGCGTTAGCCACGCGCGAGCGGGTCCGCCCGCCGTCGATGACGCGGGTGATCGCCTCGCTGTGCGAGCTGGGCTTCGTCGCGCGCACCGCGCATCCGGCCGATGGCCGTCAGGTGCTGGTCTCGCTATCACGCGCAGGCACGAACCTGATCGAGGCCGAGCGCCGCGCCAGCCAGGAGTGGCTCAAGAAACGCCTCGACCGCCTCGAGCCCGATCAGCGCAAGACGCTCTTGGTGGCGGCCGATCTGATGTCGGGCATCGTCGACGAAAGCGCGTGAGTGCCGCCGGCGCTGGGGGTACCTCCCGCTTGCGGGGGAGAGCGAAGCGACCGGGGGCTGGCAGTGGTAATCGACGTCGCCGACCCTGCTGACCCGAGGCTCGACGACTTCCGCGATCTCAACAGCGTGGACCGCAGGCCCGATCTGCCCAGCGGTAAGGGACTGGTGATCGCCGAGGGCGTGCTGGTCGTGCAGCGCATGCTGGCCTCCCGGTTCCGCCCCAGGGCACTGCTGGGCACCGACCGGCGTCTGGGCGAACTCGCCGACGACCTGGCCGGCGTCGATGTGCCGTACTACCGGGTCGACGCCGACGTGATGGCCGAAGTGGTCGGGTTTCATCTCAATCGCGGTGTGCTGGCGTCGGCGTCGCGTCCGCCCGAGCTGACCGTGGCGCAGGTGCTCCACGGTGCGCGCACGGTCGCCGTGCTCGAGGGCGTCAACGACCACGAGAACCTCGGGGCGATCTTCCGCAACGCCGCCGGCCTGGGAGTGGACGCGGTTGTCTTCGGCATGGGTTGCGCGGACCCGCTGTACCGGCGCGCCGTTCGGGTGTCGATGGGCCATGCCCTGCTGGTCCCGTACGCCTGGACCGAGGCCTGGCCGCGGGACCTTCAAATGTTGCGGGACAACGGTTTTCGGTTGTTGGCGATGACGCCCGACCCGACCGCCCACAGCTTGGCCGACGCGATGGCCGAGGTGGCCGACGACAAGGTGGCTCTCCTCGTCGGCGCCGAAGGGCCAGGGCTGACCGAACGCGTGATGCGGGCCAGCGACATGCGGGTGCGGATTCCGATGTCGCGCGGCACCGATTCGCTCAACGTCGCCACAGCGGCCGCCCTCGCGTTCTATGAAAGGGCTAGGCTCGCGCCGTGACCGATGACTCCACCCCGTGGGCGATGGGTCTGACGGTGGCCGCGTTCGTTGCGGCGGTGACCGCCGCCGCCATCGTCGTGCTGAGCCTGGGATTGACCCGAGTGCATCCCCTGTTGGCCGTCGGGCTCAACCTGGTCGCCGTCGGCGGGCTGGCCCCGACGGTATGGGGATGGCGCAAGCTGCCGGTATGGCGGTGGTTCGTGCTGGGCTCCGGCGTCGGGGTGGCAGGTGCCTGGCTCGCCCTGCTGGCGATGGGTCTCGGAGCGCTCAGCCGATGAGCGCCTCGGCTAGCCTGCGCTGCCATGCCTGCTCGCCGTCAGCGCCGAGGAGCCGCACCACCACCTGATCGGCACCGGCGGCGCGGTACTCCGCGACGCGCGCGGCAATCGAATCGAGTTCGCCCCATGCGGTGATGCCGTCCAGCAGCCGGTCACTCACATCGTCGATGTCGGCCTCAGAAAAGCCCTGCCGCAACAGGTTTCGGCGGTATCCGCCCACCTTGGTCAGGAAGTCCAGCGGTGTGGCGGCCGCCGTCCGGGCGGCCTCGCGGTCGGTTGTTGGCATGACCATCACCAGCACCGCCAGCGTCTTGTCCGCGCCGAGGGCAGCGCGCGCATCCGTCACATACGACGGTGTCACCAGGAACGGATACGCGCCGTTGGCCCGGTCCCGCGCCAACGCCAGCATGTTGGGGCCGAGCGCGGCCAGCACCCGAGCCTCGGCGGGGAGGCCCGCGGTGTCCAATGCATCGAGGTAGGCGTTGAGCGTCTTCAGCGGCTGCGCCCCGTGTGCGCCGCCAAGGCCGACGATGAAGCGGCCCGGGTGGTCACGATGTAGGGATCGATACGTCGTGATGACGTCCGCGGCGGGCACCGAATCCACGGGGATGATGCCGGTGGCCACCGGAATGCTTTTGGTAGCCCGCACCGCGGCGTCGAGCATCGGCAGGTCGCCGGATCGCCACAGCGTCGAGAATCCCAGGCTCTCTACGCGTTGGGCTTCGTCGGCGACAACGGCCGCGTTTTCGGTGTATGGATAGCTGCTGGCGAGGCCGATCGGTCCCAGAGTGATCATGAGGTCGACGCTAGAACCTCAACGGGGCTTCAGGTCAAGGCGTCAGCGCTGGCCGCCCGAGCGCACGCCGAGCAGCACGTCCTCCCACGCGGGGACTGCAGGCTTACCCTTGCGGGCCCGCGGCGGCTTCGGCGCTGGCGGGGGCTCGGGAGCTTCGATGGGCAGCTCCGGCTCCGACTCCTCGAAGTCGAGTTCCGCGACAGGGGCCAGCGGCCGCAGCGGCCGGGCGAAGTCGGGGTCGATCAGCTCGCATGCCGCATCGTCGAACGCGGTCACGGTGCCGCCGTGTGCGCCGGGCGTGTACCGGAAGTGCGCGACGTTGTCGGACATGCCGGCCTTCCAGCCCATCTGCACCGTCCAGCGACCGTCCTCGTTGCGCCATGCATCCCAGTTGGTGGCCTCCGGGTCCAGCCCGCGAGCCACCAGCGCCGACGTCACCGTCTCCAACATCGTCAGCACCGATGGGCCGTCGGCAAGCACAGGGTGCGCGGCGGTTGCCAGCTCGGCCGCGCGGGAGCGCTCCAGCAGCACCGGGTTGGCAAACCGCTGGACGCGTTCGATGTCAACCCCGGCGGCCGAGGCGACCTGTTCGACAGATGCGCCCGCCCGGATCTTGGCTTGAATCTCCTTGGGACGCAGCACGCTTGGCACCTCGACATCGGATTGGGATGAACTCGAGCCGGTGTTGTCGCCGCGCACGGCTGCCCGCAACCGGTCGTCGGACCGCAGGATGAACTTCTCCCCAGAGTTGTCGGCTTCGCAGATGATGCGTTTGCCGTCGACATCGAGTCCGACGACTTTGAGTTCCCGCATATCGACCTCCTCCGGGCCAGGAGCCAAGCCCGATTAGGAGGACCCTACTGTGTTATGTGCTCGTTTCCCGGTAGACACGCGGGCAGGTCAGAGGCGTTCTACCACCCAATCTATGCATGCGGTCAGCGCGCTGACGTCGTCCGGCTCCACGGCCGGGAACATCCCGACGCGCAACTGGTTGCGGCCGAGTTTGCGGTACGGCTCGGTGTCGACGATGCCGTTGGCTCGCAGCGCCTTGGCGACCGCGGCCGCATCCACGTCGTCGGAGAAGTCGACGGTGCCGACGACCTGCGACCGCAAGTCGGAGTCGGTGACGAATGGCGTGGCGAATCTCGACGCCTCCGCCCACGAGTACAGCCGCTGCGACGAGTCCGCGGTGCGCTTGACCGCCCAATCCAGACCGCCGTTGCCCAGCAACCAATCGAGCTGCTCGGCGAGCAGGATCAGCGTGCCGATCGCCGGCGTGTTGTACGTCTGGTTCTTCGTGCTGTTCTCGATCGCGATCGGCAGCGACAGGAAGTCGGGCACCCACCGGCCCGCCCCTGCGATTTGCTCGACGCGGGCCAGCGCCGCGGGCGACAGGATCGCGATCCACAGGCCGCCGTCGCCGGCGAAGTTCTTCTGCGGCGCGAAGTAGTACGCGTCGACCTCGGTGATGTCGACGGGCAGGCCGCCGGCCGCCGACGTGGCGTCGATCGCGATCAACGCGTCGCCGGAGCCGTCGGGCCGTTGTACCGGCACCGCGACGCCGGTCGAGGTCTCGTTGTGCGCCCATGCGATGAGGTCGACGGACGGATCCGACTGCGGCTTCGGGGCGCTGCCCGGCTCGGCCTTGACGATGATGGGGTCGCCGACGAACGGGTTCTTGACGACGCACGAGGCGAACTTCGAACTGAACTCGCCATAGGTCAGATGCAGCGAGCGCTTGTCGATCAGCCCGAACGCCGCGGCGTCCCAAAACGCCGTCGAACCGCCGTTGCCGAGGATGACCTCGTAGCCGTCGGGCAGCGAGAACAGCTGGCACAGCCCGTCACGGACGCGGCCGACGAGGTTCTTGACCGGCGCCTGCCGGTGTGAGGTTCCGAACAGCTCGCCCGCGGCGACCAGCGCCTGCAGCTGCTCCGGCCGCACCTTGGACGGCCCGCATCCGAAACGACCGTCGTTGGGTTTGATGTCGGCGGGAATTGTCAGTTCGGCCATGGGCACAAGCGTAGAGAGCGGCCGATGCGCGGGAGCAGGCGAGTCAAGATTGGCGCCGAACGTTCCTTATCGCTCGAAAAGTCGGCGAAATATCGCGCGGTACGGAACGTTCGGCGGGGAATGGTTCAGGACGTGAGGACCGTCGCACGTGTCCTCCGTCGCATATCCGATGTGCAGGCCCGGCGCACCACATCCCGGGAGAGGGGCTGTTCAATATGCGATACCTGCGGTACCGTCGTTGTACATTACGGCTCAAATGTAAACCTCATGGGAGGCTTCGAATGGCCCGGACGCGCATGGTCAAACGCTGGCGTCGCAACATGGACGTCAGCGACGATGCCCAGTACGTCGACACCCTCACCACATTGTCTGAGGGGTCAGTGCGGCGCAACTTCAATCCGTACACCGACATCGACTGGGATTCTCCCGAGTTCGCGGTGATCGACAACGACGAGCGGTGGATCCTGCCGTCGACCGATCCGCTGGGCCGCCATGCCTGGTACAAGGCGCAACCGAAGGAACGCCAGATCGAGATCGGCATGTGGCGTCAGGCCAATGTCGCCAAGGTCGGTCTGCACTTCGAGTCGATCCTGATCCGTGGCTTGATGGAGTACTCGTTCTGGACGCCCAACGGCTCACCGGAGTACCGCTACTGCCTGCACGAGGCAGTTGAAGAGTGCAACCACACCATGATGTTTCAGGAGATGGTGAACCGCATCGGCGCCGACGTGCCCGGTATGCCGCGGCTACTGAAGTGGGTTCAGCCGTTCATCCCGCTGGTGGCCGGGCCGCTGCCGATCCCGTTCTGGTTTGGCATCCTCGCCGGCGAGGAGCCCATCGACCACACCCAGAAAAACGTACTGCGCGAAGGCAAGTCACTGCATCCGATCATGGAGCGGGTGATGGCCATCCACGTGGCCGAAGAGGCCCGCCACATTTCGTTCGCCCACGAGTACCTGCGCAAGCGGATTCCGCACCTGCCGCGGCGTAAGCGGTTCTGGCTGTCAATCTACGTGCCACTGGTGATGCGGATCCTGTGCTCGGCGATCGTCGTGCCGCCGAGGGCGTTCTGGAAGGAATTCGACATTCCGCGCTCAGTCCGTAAAGAGGTGTTCTTCCGCTCACCGGAGTCCCGGCAGATGCTGCGCGACATGTTCGGCGACGTCCGGATGCTGTGCCACGAAACCGGTCTGATGAACCCCGTCGCCAAGATTGTCTGGCGGCTCTGCAAGATCGACGGCTGGCCGAGCCGCTACCGCAGCGAACCGGCCCGCCAACACGTGGTCGCCGCGGCCTGATTCAAAGGACGCACGACGTGCCCCATGTGATTACCCAGTCGTGCTGTAGCGACGGGTCCTGTGTCTACGCCTGCCCGGTGAACTGCATTCATCCGGCACCGGACGAGCCTGGCTTCGCCACCGCCGAGATGCTCTACATCGATCCGGCGGCCTGCGTGGACTGCGGTGCGTGTGTGAGCGCCTGCCCGGTCGGGGCGATTGCACCCAACACCCGGCTGGAGCCTAAGCAGCTGCCGTTCATCGAGCTGAACGCGGCGTTCTATCCGAAAGCTGAGGGGAAGCTGCCGCCGACGTCCAAGCTGGCGCCGGTCCTCGAGGCGCCGTTTGTTGAGCCGCGCGCCGGCGGGCCACTGACGGTCGCGATCGTCGGCTCCGGACCCGCCGCCATGTATGCCGCGGACGAACTGCTCACCCAGCAGGGAGTGCGGGTCAACGTCTTCGAAAGGCTGCCAACGCCGTACGGGCTGGTGCGCGCGGGCGTCGCCCCCGACCACCAGAACACCAAGCGCGTGACGAAGCTGTTCGACAAAGTGACGCGGGTGCCAGGATTCACTTTCTACCTCAACGTCGAGGTGGGATCGGACCTGACCCACGACGAACTGCTGGCGCACCATCACGCGGTGCTCTACGCCGTCGGTGCGCCCAACGACCGTCGACTCGACATCGACGGCATGGGCCTGCCGGGTACCGGCACCGCCACCGAAGTGGTGGCGTGGATCAACGGTCATCCCGAATACATCGACCTCCCAGTCGATTTGGACTACGAGCGGGTGGTCATCGTCGGCAACGGCAATGTCGCGTTCGACGTCGCCCGGATCCTGACGACCGACCCCGACGCGCTGGCCCGCACCGACATCTCCGACCACGTGCTGGACGCGCTGCGGGCTTCGCGGGTGACCGAGGTGGTGATCGCGGCGAGGCGGGGACCGTCGGAGTCGGCGTTCACGCTGCCCGAGCTGATCGGCCTAACGTCGACGTGCGAGGTGGTGCTGGACGCGGCCGATCACGATCTGGT
>JBKOYU010000168.1:0-3447 GCA_046725575.1 Actinomycetota bacterium
TGTTCAACGACGGTGGCTCGATCTTCATGACCGGGTCAATCGCTTCGGTCAGGGGCTACCCTTCCTGGACTGTGTATGCGGCGAGCAAGGCCGTACTGCACGCCTACGCCCGCGTGTGGTTGTCCGAGTTGAAGGACAGGAAGATCCGGGTCAACGTGCTGACCGCGGGCCAGGTCGCCACGCCGATGCAAGAGCAGGTGTTCGACGAGGAGACGAAGGCGCAGTTTGAGGCATTGGTCCCGCGGGGAAAGATGGGCAGTCCTGAGGAGATTGCGACGGTCGCACTGTTCCTCGCCTCGGACGACTCAAGCTATGTCAATGGTATGGAGTTGATTGTCGACGGCGGCACCACGGCGGTCTGACTGAGCACCACGCTTTAGCGGAGGCGGATGGACGAGATCCCGTGTGATGGTCGCACCGACGGTGGGGTGAATGACGAGAAGCCGTTGATGTGGATCCGCAGGCGCGGATTCGGCGCGAAGAGTCGATCGCGGCTTCATGGGATCTGACCCAACCCGAGGATGCAGCGAAAATTAACAGCCTTCTCCGACACATCGAACTCTTGTCAAAGTAGACCGGCGTTTCTTGTCAATCTTCGCCGCATCTCGACACCTCCTGTGAGACTGTAGCTTCTCAAATTTTGTGTTCTCCAGAATCCGAATGCGGCCTTGTGCAATCCTTTGGCCCCCGCAGCTGTTGCTAACCATTGTCCCGACCACAATTCCCGCCACGTCATTGCCGAGAACAAGCGGGAACCGATACGGCCGCAAGATTTTGAACTCGCCGTCCGCGATCTTGGCGTCGAAGAGATTGATGCCGGCCGCGTGGATCTCGACGAGGACGTCGTCGTCTCCGACCTCGGGCCGGGCCATGTCGACGATCCGGCCGCCGTCCCTACTCTCGTAACGTCGATCGCGGCCGTGCCCGAGCGGCGGCGGAGGCCGTCATTTCGATGTCGTTGCCGCTGCCAGAACCGCGTCGTTGACCGCGGTCGGCGTGATTGCGACGACGGCTTTCTGGGCGCGACTGACGATGTCTAGCAGGTAGCGACGCTTGGGACGCCTCGATGTCAGCGCGTGATCGACAGCCTTCGTGACCCTCTTGGGATCGGCAGCAAGCTTTTGCATACGTCCCAACAACTTCCGACTCTCAGCGAGGTGCGACGCATACAGTCGGCGATGCTCGTCACTGAGTTGTTTGGTCATATGGTCGTAGTCGTCGAGCACGTCAGCCCACATATCGGTACGGATCGGTCCTGGCTCTATGAGCGACACGGGAATCCGCCACGGACGCAGTTCCATACGGAGTGCATCGGCCAGGGATTCGATCGCGTACTTCGATGCGGTGTAGGCGCCGGTGCCCGGTGTGGTGATCAGCCCGCTGACCGAGGACATGAATACCACCCGGCCGCGGGCGGCGCGAATCTTCGGCAGCACCGCCTGCGTAACTGCGATCTGGGAGATGACGTTGACGTCGAGTTGCTGTGTCAGATCATCGAGGGATAACCCCTCGACCGGCCCGTTGACGATGATGCCGGCGTTGTTGACGACGCCGTTCAGCTCAGCGGGAAGCCGATCGGGAAGCGCTGCAATCGCGGACCTGTCGGTGATGTCGAGCGCGATCGCGTGCACATTGGGTAAGCGATCGAGGCTGTGTAGGGCAGCGTCGGATCGAGCGGTGGCATAGACGTCCCAACCTCGTCGGCTCATGTGCTCGGTGATCGCCAGACCGATGCCTCTGCCGGCGCCGGTAACCAGTACGGAAGGCATCTGTTCAAACCGCCTTCGCAGAAAGGCGCCGCTGCCAGGCGAGCAGGATCGGCACTCCGATGGTCTCGAGGGCGATCGCCCCCACGGCGATGGGGTGCGGACGCCCGCGTTGTTGCCATGACCTCAGCCGCGCGAGGCCGCCAAACGCGATGGTTGCGGCCGCGAAAGACACGGCCGGTGACTGCTCGATATGTCGGAGTTGAGACCAGATCACAGGCCCGACCGCGAATTTGAACACGTTGGCATAGCGGAGGGAACTGTCCACGGTCGGAATCACATCGGGTGAGCCGCCCGGCACCCCCTGCGGGCCTCGAACAATCTCACCCGTTGCGCTTGCCACGGGTATCGCTGCGAGCACCCCGAGCGTCCATTGCAATCTTCGCCGGCTGCCGCTACTTTGCTGCCTCACGCTCACTCCTTGTATACTGATCGGTGTACTTCCTCTCCGGCCGACGCTACACGCCTTTGCGCCCGATGTAAACCCATCGGTATCCTTGGTCTATGACCACCCAGCCTGAGGCACCGTCCACCCATGGACGCGGCGGCCGCGGCGCACGACAGCGCATCCTCAATACAGCCACCGACCTGTTCTACCGCGAGGGCATAAACGCCACCGGTGTCGAGCGGCTCGCCAATGAAGCATCGGTGTCCAAACGGACGCTCTATCAACATTTTCCGAGTAAAACGGCCGTCGTCGAGGAGTACCTGCGTTGCATTCAGCAAAGCGTCGGTGATCCCATTCGTCCCGGCCCGGACGCCGCCGACCGCACACCCCGCGAGCGCATACTCGCCCTATTTGAAACCCCTTCACCGGACGGTCAGATGCGCGGCTGTCCCTTCCACAATGCGGCCGTCGAGGCGTCCGAGGTGATGCCGGAAATTCAAGACATCGTCCACGAACACAAGCGCGCCTACATCAAGGGCCTGATCAAGCTGGCCCGGCAGGTCGGAGCTGCCAACCCCACACTGCTGGGCAACCAACTCGGCCTTCTCTACGAAGGCGCAGCCGCGTTGTCGACCTCCCTCGACGACCCGGCTCCCTGGACACACGCACGTAAAGCGGCGACGACGCTCATCGACCAAGCGGTGGGCTAATCAGCTGGGGCGGTGCTGGGATATCAGTTCGTTGAGGTGACGGCTGACCTGCGTCAGCGGCTTGGTCGACTGCGCGGCGCGGGCAAGTATGACCGCCCCTTCGAGCGCGGCGACGACTGTCGTCGACAATGACTGGGCTGCAGCGCGATTGATGCCGTCTTCACGGAGCCTGTCCGCTAGCAGCTGACCCACTCGGTGAAAACATCGGCGGCGGTACTGGCGGCCTCGGGTGCCTCGGCGCGGCTGAATGCGGCCGCCACGATGGGGCAGCCCCCTTCGAAGTCCGTGCTGATCAGGATCTCGCTCCACACGCGAGTGAACGCCCCGATGGGGTCCCGTTGCCGGATGCAGTCTCGCAACAGCGCTGACAGCTCGTCTCCCGCGGCACGCGTCGCCGCGGCGACCAGTTCAGCCTTGCCGCCGGGAAAGTTCAGATAGATCGATCGGCGCGTCACGCCGCTGGTGGACAAGATCTCCGCAATACCAGTGCCGGCCACTCCGTGCCGCTGCATCAGCGTCGCTGTGGCCGACGTGAGTCGCTCTGCTACCCGCATGACTTGCACTATACCATTCGGTGTACTAC
>JBKOYU010000942.1:0-1682 GCA_046725575.1 Actinomycetota bacterium
GTATAAGAGACAGGTATGGTGTCGAAGATCTTCCGTCGCGCCGAACTCGAAGACAAGACACTTGAATTCGCGCGCCGCATCGCCGAGCGGCCGACCCTGGCGGCGCTGCTCATCAAGGATTCCGTGAATGCGGCCAGCGACGCGATGGGATTCACCGCGGCGTTGCGGCACGGCTTCCACATCCACGAGCTCGGCCATGCGCACTGGGCGGCGCACAACGAAAACCGCTACCCGGTCGGGCTGCCGCCGAATGTGCCGGACTGGCGCACGCTGGGAGCGCCGAAGCTTGCGCGCCGCGACGAGCCGTGACGTATAACTAGAACCTGTTCTAGTTGTCGGACGAAGGGGTCGCGGTGCAGCTGTCGTTGGCGGATCGGACAGTCCTTGTCACTGGCGGTGGAAGCGGGATCGGAAAGGGTGTCGCGGCCGCGGTGGTCGCTGCGGGCGGCAACGCCATGCTCGTCGGCCGCAACGCCGACCGGCTCGCCGGCGCCGCAGACGAGATCAAGGCCGGCAGTGGGGCCGGCTCGGTGCTCTACGAACCCGCCGACGTCACCAACGAGGAGGAGGTGGCTCGCGTCGTCGAGGCGGCCACCGCGTGGACCAGCCGGCTGCATGGCGTCGTGCATTGCGCCGGCGGCAGCGAGACGATCGGACCGATCACGCAGATCGATTCCGACGCCTGGCGGCGCACGGTCGACCTGAACATCAACGGCACGATGTATGTCCTCAAACACTCGGCCCGGGAAATGGTCCGGGGCGGCGGTGGGTCGTTCATCGGCATCTCGTCGATCGCGGCCAGCAACACGCACAGGTGGTTCGGCGCGTACGGCGTCTCCAAGTCGGCGGTGGATCACCTGATGCAGCTGGCGGCAGACGAACTCGGGCCGTCGTGGGTCCGGGTGAACTGCATCCGTCCCGGCCTGATCCGCACGGACTTGGTTACGGCGGTCTTCGAGTCGCCAGAGGTCAGCGGTGACTATGCGGCCTGCACACCGCTGCCGAGGCCTGGCGAGGTAGAGGACATCGCGAACGCCGCCGTGTTCCTGCTCAGCGATGCATCCAGCTACATCACTGGTCAGGTGATCAATGTCGACGGTGGCCAGATGCTGCGTCGCGGCCCGGACTTCTCGGGGATGCTCGAGCCGGTCTTCGGCGCCGACGGGCTTCGCGGGGTCGTGTCGACCTAGCGGAGTTATCCACAGAGGCGAATTCACCACCTATTGAAAACCTTTTGGTGTGGTGTGGGCGGTTGGCGTGAGCGGCAACTGCCCGACGGCACCCTCATCTTGACCTCACCGACCGGGCACACCTACACCACCAAACCCGGCAGCGCCGCGCTGTTCCCCGCACTGTGCCTACCCACCGCCACCCTGTGGACGCCCGGAGACGAACCCACAGTCTGGCCAAGCAGTGATCGCGGCGCGATGATGCCCAGGCGCCGACACACCCAGGCCGAAAACCTCGCCCGCCGAATCGAAGCCGAACGCAAACTCAATGACGACCACGTCGCCGAACGCAACAGGCCGCCGCCGTTCTAGCCCCGAGCGGTTGGGCTCGGACCGCCGGCCTCCCAGGCAGGTAGCGCGCCGACGGCCGACCAATCCAGGCTGCCGCCACCCTTGGCGAGCAGTGTCAGGAACCGATCCCGAAGCAGGCTGGCGATCGGCAGCGGCGTCTGC
>JBKOYU010000552.1:0-10719 GCA_046725575.1 Actinomycetota bacterium
AGACTGTGTGGAATGTCTGGACTGCCGCCCGACCACGAGTCGTACGCCCGCGCGGCGCTGGCCGCCTATGGGCGCGAGTTCGACAGCCCGCTGCGCCTGCTGAGCCTGTCGGAGAACGCCACGTACCTGGTCGACGACGGCGACCCAATGGTGCTGCGGGTGCACAGGCCCGGCTACCACTCGCTGGAGGCGATCCGATCCGAGCTGAACTGGATGGCCGCGCTGCGTGAGCAGGCTGGGGTGGTGACCCCGGAATTGATCCCGGCGCGCGACGACAGCGACGTAGTGGTGGCCATGGTCGCGGGCAACACCCTGCACGTCGACGCCGTGACGTTCATCTCCGGTTGCACCGCCGAGGAGCAACCCGACATCGTCGGATTCGACGAGCTGGGCCGGATCACCGCGGCGATGCATGACCACGTACAAAAGTGGACCGCGCCCGACTACTTCACCCGGTTCAGCTGGGATGTCGAGGCCACGCTCGGCCGCGAGGCGCGCTGGGGCAACTGGCGGCACGCCCCGGGCCTGACCGCTCCCGACGAAGCGATCGTGGAACGGGCGGCCGCCGGGGTTCGTCGTCGACTCACAGAATTCGGCTGCGGTACAGACCGTTTCGGGCTCATCCACGCCGACCTGCGGATGGCGAATCTGATGATTGACCCGGACAATGCGTCGACGTCGATCACCGTCATCGACTTCGACGACTGCGGATGGTCCTGGTATCTCTTTGATCTCGCCGCTGTGGTGTCCTTCATCGAAGACACACCGGAGGCCGAGCGGATGATCGCCGACTGGCTGCGGGGCTACCTCGAGGTGCGCGACATTCCCGCCGAGCACCTGGAGATGATCCCGACGCTGGTGATGCTGCGCCGGCTCATGTTGACCGCCTGGGTCGCGTCGCACGCCGACGCCCATGCCGCGATCGCCTTCACCGGTGGCTACGCGACGGGAACCGCGCGACTGGCGGAGCGGTACCTCACCGACCGCGACTGGCTGCACGACGCCATCTACTCGTCGCGAGTATGACCGCGACCAAGACGTAGGGCAGCATCAGGGCCAACAGCGACGAAATCTGCCAGACGGACAGCCCGGTGTCGGTGACAGCAGCGTGTACACCGGGTACAGCAGCACGAAGTCGTCGAGAAACAGGTATGCGTGCAGAGCGCCGGCAAGCCGGCGATGAGTTTCGCGGCCCTCTAGCGGTCTATATCAACATCGCCAGATCATGGCGTCGAGAGTAATTGATGAACCAGGACGGTAAAGCGATGAAAGTAAACAGCACTGCCAACCCGTTGCCAGAGACGGTTGACCGAACAACCTGGCAGGCCGAACTCGATCGGTTGCTGGAGCGGGAGAAGGCGCACACCCGCGAGGGCGACGCGATCGCGGCCGCGCGGCGGCGGCTGCCGATGGTCGAGGTGGATGCGCAGATTCCGCTCGTCGGGGCAGGAGGCCGAGTGCCGCTGGTCGACGTGTTCGAGGGACGCCGACAGCTGATCGCGTATTTCCACATGTGGCACGACGGCAAACCCGCGGCGGAGCAGTGCGAAGGGTGCACCTTCTTTACGGGGCACGCGCAGGAGCTGTCGTACCTGCACAGCCGCGATGTCACGTACGCGACGTTCTGTCAGGGTCCGTACGACGAGAGCGCCCGATACCGCGACTTCATGGGCTGGGACATGCCGTGGTACTCGGCACGCGACTCGGGCGACGCGCTACTCGCCGGACGCGAGTTCGGTTTCTATGCGTGCTATTTGCGCGACGGTGACCGAGTTTTTGAGACGTATTGGACCACCAATCGCGGCGTTGAGGCCGGAGCAACCAGCTACCACCTGCTCGACCTCACCGTGTACGGCAGACAGGAGATGTGGGAAGACTCGCCAGAAGGCTGGCCGCAGCCATACGCCATGAGAGGCGAGCAGTTCCGCACTGGCGAGCGGCCCACCCCGCAGTGGTCCCGGCTCGAGGCCGGATGGTCCGACGACCTCTCCGGCTAGCCCCAGGTGTCTCGTCTAGACGTGGGGTGAACTTGACGCGCGACGTCCGGACTGCTGCAACCGGCTCGCAGCCGCACCGGCGAGGTGGTGGGCGTTCGTGTTGTAGTGCGAGCGTGCCGGTTCGGGGTCGGCGGGCAGTGCGGTTGCAGTTGTGAAGGGTTCGACGAATTGTCGTAGCTCGATCAGGTGCCGGGCATGCTGCTCGAGTCGATGGTCTTCGTCGGAGGCGGGTTTCCACGTTGGGACAGGTCGGGCTTCGCCGCGCTCGTCGAGTGAAACGACGACGACCAGTCCGTGTGCGACGAGGTAAGGTGGACCGCCGTCCGGGTCGGTGGTGGTGACGTGCACGCTGGTGTGGACGCTGCGCGGTCCAGTGTGAATAATTCGTGCGGTGACTTCGAGGACGTCGCCGACGACGGTGGGCCGGTAGAAGCGGATCCCGGCGATATAGGACGTCATGACTTCAGCGCCGGTCCAATCGGCTCCGCACACGTAGGCCGCTTCGTCGATCCACCGTATGACCCGTCCGCCGTGGACTCTGCCGCCCCTGTCGACGTCGGTGGTGGCGGCGCGGAAGCGCAGCGTGGCGCGGGGGGCGGTGCCCTCTGCGGTGTAGCTTTGGGAGGCCATGGCGCCTTCGATGTGTTTGCGCATCCGTATCCGGACTCGCGCCTGCCGTTGCCGTTGCAGTTCAAGCATGGTCACCGGTGTCCACTGGGGAACCTCGACGGGGTTGCCGGTGGCGTCGACAGCGACGAAAATGATTGGGCACTGCGAGGTTTGAGCGGCCTTGGCCCGGGCAGGATCGCTGGAGTAGACAGTGACAAGGATGTGCATACTGCTGCGTCCGGTGTAGACGAGGCTGGCGTGCACTTCGACAAGTTCACCGACACCGACGGGCCGGTCGAGGTGAAAGTTGCCGACGGACGCGGCGACGCAGTGGCAGCCACACCACTGTACGGCGGTGTCGTAGGCAGCCCTGTCAATCCATTCGAGTAATGTGCCGCCGTCGACAAACTCGGCGATGCCTACGTCAACGGGCTTGACGCGGAAGCTGTGGATTGTCTCGTGGTTGCGAGCCTTTAGTGGGAGGGTCGGCTCGGTGTGCTCGGCCAAGTTGTTCATGTCGCCGGCCACCGATCTGGGCGCGATCCTTCATGTGTCGACTGCATTTTGACGGACCTCCTCCTGCCTCGGGTACCGCCCATGATCTGCAGGACGACACCGAGGTGGAAAGAGAAATGGTCCGATCGGGGCGTTTCCTAGCACGATCCACACATTTCGCTGTTGGCCGCACCTACTGAGGGAATAGATGCGGCCGGCCCACGCCTCGCCATGCAGCCGATCAGTCGGCCTGCAGACCACGGTCCCGCTCAACCACTCGTGAGGATTCGAGTTTGGAGAGGTTGCCCCACCGGCGCGATGATCGGAAGTTGCACGGCGCAGTGTTAATCCGCTGCGGTGCCTCCTCCCGTCATTCCCGTCGGTGGCGGCTCAGTCTGGTTGCGCGTCTACGTCGGCGACGCCAATGAAACCACCCGCGGACATGGACCCGGATCGACGGAATCGAACACCCCGAATTGCCAGTCGAAGTTGCCGTAGTCGTTATTACTGTGTGCCGCAACTACTCTCGGGTGTTACCAGGTCCGACTAACAGCTCGTCGCGAATTCCCCGGCGACAGCCCATTGCCGGTTGGCAACTGTGGGTTTCACCGTGGCACAAGACTCGGCCCGGCACACTCGCTGCAACTGCGTAGCTAGCTAGCCGATCTCTTTCTGCAGGTGCGGGCGGAGCCGCTTGGTCTGGCGGTTCCAGCCGACGTTCGGTAGAGCTGGCCGCACTGCGACGCGAGCCGTCGAATACAGCGGGTTAACCGGTGAATCTGTGGATTGTGCAAGGAAGGGCCGCGATGGGGCGGTTTGCTCTTCCGTGTCTGTGGCCGTCCTCACATGATGAGCCGCAACTACAGCCAACGAAGGAGGCCAGGAAACATGCAACTAGAACAGCGGGAAGGCGGCGACGCGCCGACGAGGTCGGTGGCCGGCAACGTGATTCGGGGATCGCTCGGCAATTTGATCGAGTGGTACGACTGGTATGCCTACGCGGCGTTCAGCATCTACTTCGCAAGCGTGTTCTTCCCATCGGGGAACCAGACCGCGCAGCTGTTGAACACCGCCGGTATCTTTGCGGTCGGCTTCCTGGTCCGCCCCCTCGGCGGCTGGATGTTCGGTAGGTACGCCGACCGATTCGGCCGCCGCGCGGCATTGACGCTATCGGTGACGTTGATGGGCGTGGGTTCTCTCGGCATCGCCGTGTTGCCCGGGTACGCGCAGATCGGCGCACTGGCTCCGATCCTGCTGGTCGCCGCCCGGCTACTGCAGGGGCTGTCACTGGGCGGCGAATACGGAACCTCGGCAACGTATTTGAGCGAAGTCGCCACTCCACACCGTCGCGGCTTCTACTCCTCCTTCCAGTACGTGACACTGACCAGCGGCCAGCTGCTCGCGCTCGGTGTGCAGATCATCTTGCAGCAGCTGCTCACCTCGGCCCAGATGCACGCCTGGGGCTGGCGGATCGCGTTTGTAGTCGGAGCGGCAGCGGCGGTCACCGTCATGTGGTTGCGGCGCACGATGGACGAGTCAGAGAGCTACAAGCTTGCCGTCAAGGAGAACAGCGAGCGCGGCAGCTTGCGGGTCTTGCTTTCCTATCCGCGCGAGTGCCTGACCGTCGTGGGGCTCACCCTCGGCGGCACCATCGCGTTCTACACGTTCACCACGTATATGCAGAAGTTCATGATCAACACCGCCGGCCTGCCGAAAGAGCAGGTGACGTGGATCAACTTCGTCGCACTACTCATCTTCGTGTGCCTTCAGCCGGCGTTTGGTGCGCTCTCGGATCGGATCGGTCGCCGACCGCTGCTGATCGCGTTCGGGATCGGTGCGACGCTGTGCACTGTCCCGCTGCTCACCGCGGTGTCCCACGCGCACTCTGCGTTGTCCGCGTTCGGCCTGATGATGTTGGGCCTGCTCATCGTGTCGGGGTACACCTCAATCAATGCCGTGGTGAAGGCGGAGCTGTTCCCCGCCCGTATCCGGGCGCTCGGTGTGGGGCTGCCGTACGCGCTGACGGTCGCGATCTTTGGCGGTACCACGGAGTACGTCGCGTTGGGGCTGAAGAACGTGGGCCACGAGAGCTGGTTCTTCTTCTACGTCGCTGGTTGTGGGTTGGTCTCGCTGTTGGTCTATGTCTTCATGGGCGAGTCGTCGCGCCGCTCGCAGTTGGAGCGGGAGACGCGGGAACTTCGTGCGGGCGCGCCAGACCAGGCCAAAGTCGATGAGGTTGTGGCCGACCCTGCTTAGCATCAGCGCTATGCAGGTGCTGCTTGTCGAGGATGACGAGGGGGTCGCGTCGGCGCTGGCCGAGCTTCTCGGCCACGCCGGCGCGTCGGTCATCCGAACCGTGCGCGGTGCCGATGCCCTTCATCGCGTGAAGGGTTGCGATCTGGTGTTGTTGGATTTGGGGCTGCCCGACATGGACGGCCTCGATGTGTTGCGCACGCTTCGGCGGGCGTCGGCGGTGCCGGTGATCATCATGACCGCCCGAGATAGCGACGGCGCGGTCGTGCTCGGTCTGCGCGCGGGCGCTGACGACTATCTCGTCAAACCCGTCCGAAAAGCGGTGCTGTTGGCGCGCATTGACGCCGTCATGCGACGCATGAGCCGCGTCGGAGGCGACCACACCGCACCCGGCCCGGTCGTGGCCGGACCCGTCACCATTGACCGCGAGCGGCGCGAAGTCTCATTGGCCGGAACCCGCCAGGCTCTCACCAGGACCGAGTTCCAGCTGCTTGCCACCCTCGCCGTGCGTCAGGGTGAGGCGGTCAGTCGCGAGGAGCTGATGCTCGAGGTGTGGGGCACCGCGGTGGTTGGCCGGTCCCGGTCGTTGGACTTCTTTATCGGGCAGATCAGGCACAAGCTCCCCGGGCTTCCGCTGCAGACGGTGCGCGGGTTCGGTTTTCGGCTGGACACCTGACGTGGGCCCGCGTGTTCGTGTCATCCTCGTCGTCGTCTTATCGCTTCTAGCGGTAGCGGCACTGGCGGTCCCCTTGGCGCTGAGTTTGGCCGACCGCCGAACCGCGGCACTGGCCGCCGAACGCGACCGGCAGCTCGCCGCGCTGGCCGATGCGGCCGCTGTACCAGACGCCCCCCTGCAGCGTCTGGTCGACCGCTACCACGAGGTGTACGGGGAAGGCCTGCTCGTCGTCGACTCCGATGGCCGAACACTAGCTTCACGCGGACTTGATATGTCGGAACCCGGCGTCGCGACCGCGGCCAATCATGCCCTCGTCGACGCACCGGCGCCGCAGTGGACCACCGTCCGACCCTGGGACCGACGCCAGTTTCTGGCCGCTGCGGGTGTCCGACGCGAGGGGGAGCTGGTCGGCGCCGTCGTCCTGGCGATCGACACTACGTTCGCGGCGCGCGATGTCACGAACGGCTGGCTGTGGGTGGCGGTTGGCTGTCTTGGCCTGCTCTTACTGGCCGTAGTGGTCGCTCATGCGCTGACCCGGTGGGTGCTGCGCCCGCTCAACGGGCTGGAGCGCGCCGTCGCCGAGATGACCGAAGGGATCGCCGGGCCGCCCGCCGATGTGGCCGGGCCGCCGGAACTGCGCCACTTCACCTCGGCGTTCAACACGATGGCACAGGTGATGCGGGCCTCCCTCGACCGTCAACGACGACTCGTCGCCGACGCGTCACACCAATTGCGCAATCCACTCGCCGCCGTCCGCCTGCGTGCGGACACCCTCGAGGACTACGTGGCCGAGGCGGGCTGGCCAACATACAGCTCGATGACCGCGGAGCTCGACCGTTTCGAGAACCTGCTGCAGCAGCTGTTGCGTCTGGCACGCGCGGAGCAGGTCAGCGGCAGCCGCAAAGTGGGTCTATCCACCACCGCGGCGGAGTCAACGGACCTCACGGACGTGATCGAGGAACGCGTGGCGTTCTGGCAACCGATCCTCGACAGCGAAGACCAGCAACTGCGCAACCGCTCGGATCCTCCCGGGCTGGCGGTGCAACTCGCTCGCCATGACGTCGAGCAGTTGCTCGACGTCGCACTGGAGAACGCGCTGCGGTACGCCGGGCAGGGCGCCGCCGTTACGGTGTCAACCGAGCAGGCCGGCGAGACTGTCGATTTGATGGTCAGTGACGATGGCGCCGGGCTGTCCGACGAGGACCTATCCAGGGCGGCCGCACGTTTCTGGCGCGGGAAAGACGACGGCTCCGGCACCGGCCTCGGGTTAGCGATCGCTGCCGAGATCGCCGCGGGTCACGGCGGGACGATCTCGGTGGAAAAGGCTCCGGAAGGCGGTCTCCTGGTCCGTTACCGCCTTCCAGTGGCAAGTGAATCCACGTGTTGAACCACCGATCTGGCGAAATCGGCCGTCGCGCATTCCTCCTCGCGACGGCGGTGTTGGCAGCCGGCTGCAGCATCCGTAGCGAACCTGGCGGGCGCGTACGGCTGGCCGCAGGAGATCCGGGCGGAATGTATCTGGCGTTCGCAGAGCTTCTCTCCCAACAGGTCCACACCCGCTATTCGGGCGTCGATGTCGACGCACTCCCCACCGAAGGCACTGTCGACAACCTGGCCCGCCTGCGCTCCGGCGACGTCGACATGGGCCTCGCACTGGCCGACGTTGCTGAGCGAGATCGAGCCACCGGCCCTCCGGCAACCGCACCACAAGCGGTGGCCCGGGTGTACGAGAACTATCTCCAGGTGATCGTGCGCGACTCCTCTGCCGCGCAACAGCTTTCAGACCTTCAGGGAATGCGGGTCTCCATCGGCGCAGCGCGATCCGGCGGCGCGGCGACCAGCGAGGTGCTGTTCGAGGCGGCCGGCCTTCGCGGTCGCGTAGACATGCTGACGTTCCACCTGCGGGATGCACTGGATCGGCTCGCCGATGGCAGCATCGAGGCGCTCGTGTGGTCGGGCGGAGTACCGACACCCGCTATCGCCGACCTCGACGCCCAACTGCCACTGCGGATACTTGACATCGGCCCGCTGGCGACACCGATGAGCCGCGTCGCCGGCTACCCATACGTCGTCCGCCAAGTGCCGACCTGCGGGTACGTACCACCCGGCATACGGTCGATCGGAGTGCCCAACCTGCTGCTGTGCCGCCACGACATCGCCGCAGACCTGGTCGCCGCAGTCGTGGACGTCCTCGCCACCGACGCGCGGCAACTGGTGCCTCCCTACGTCCGGGGGCTGCAATACCTCGCCGCACCCTCGATGATCCAAACTGGTCTCATACCACTGCATCCCGACGCCGTTGGCGCCTACCGCAAGCTGCACGGCTGAACGCGAACCCGCTCTCGGACCAACAACAGGCAATCTGTCGCCATCACCCGTCGCTGACTTTGGGAGCGAATCGCGAGGCCCGCCTGTCTGTGAATCGTGCGAGGAAGTTTGCCATTCGAGGACCGCTCGAGTTGTTACCGCGTCGCGCAACGCGATCGGTGCCCGCCCGGCCGAGGAGCGGCCGCTCGCGGTCGGACTGATTGGTTCTCTTGGGCAATTGCCTACCGTGTTCGGCTTCGACGAAGCCTCGCGCCATTGTCGCGAGCTGGAGGGCCTCGTCGATCGCGGCGTTCCGCCCATCACCGGCATGCGCCAGGTCATCGACGCTGTTCACAGTGCCGTCGGGGCGAACGACACGGGCCCTTACTCAACGTGAGCGCAGGATCAATTGACGTCGGTGTCGTGAATGTGTGGATCGTGCAAGAAAATTCGTGGCTACGAGCTCGCCTCATTCCCTACAAGCATACTTGCGGCCACCATGAGGAAACAGCTTCGTCGCGCCCATCCTGTGCACACGACGGCACGCGCGATGGCGATGATATCGCCGACCTGAAGGGAGACACCAAATGGCCTCTAACGGAAAGGCATTGCTGACCGCGGCAATTGCGGGGCTGATGATCATCGGCGTGGTCTATTGGTGGAACCGGCGCGACGACAATACCGACGGCCCGCGAGCAGGCTGCACCACCGTCGTGGTGACGGCGTCCGTCGAAAAGGCCGACTTGATGAGTGAGATCGCTAAGCGATACAACGCCTCTGATCGTCAAGTGAACGGCAGCTGCTACGGAATCACGGTCACCGCAATGGCTTCCGGCCTCGTGGAGTCCCGGCTCGCCGATGCGAGTTGGGACCCGGCCTGGGGCCCGGCACCGGATGCCTGGTCGCCGGCGGCGTCGACCTGGCTGCAGCTGCTCCGCCATGACCGTTCCTCGCACGATCGGCCGGACATCCTGCCGGCGGACGCGGAGTCGGTGGTCTCCACGCCGATTGTCCTCGCGATGCCCGAGCCGATGGCCAGGGCGTTGGGTTGGCCCGACGCGGCGGTCGGCTGGTCGGATCTGCTCGCACTCGCCAACGACCCGGGAGGGTGGAGCGCCAAGGGCCACCCCGAGTGGGGAGCGTTCAAGCTGGGCAAGACCAACCCCAACATCTCCACAACGGGCCTGTCCGCGACCGTCGGAGTGTTCGTGGCCGCCACCGGCACGTCCAGTGACCTGACCCTGGACACGCTGAAGGACCCGCGCGTGCGCGAGTTCGTCGCGGGCGTGGAGAAATCGGTCGCGCACTACGGCGACACCGCGCTCACCTTCCTGACGAACCTGCAGCGGGCCGACGACGCCGGGACCGCGCTCGGCTACGTCGGCGCGGTGACCGTCGAGGAGAAATCCGTCGTGGACTACAACAACGGGAACCCCACCGGTGGCCTCGACACGGCAGGCCAGCACGGTAGGCCGCGGGTGCCGCTGGTCGCGATCTACCCCAAAGAGGGAACGCTCAACAGCGACAACCCCTTTGCGGTTCTGCAGGCGCCCTGGTCCGAGGTCGGCAGGCAGGCCGGCGCCAAGGACTTCGTGGACTACCTGCGCGAGCCCCAACAGCAGAAGTTGTTCACCGACGCCGGATTCCGCACCTACGACGGCCAGCCCGGTAAGGCCGTCAGCGACAGCGAACACCTGCGTGAGGACATCGGCGTTCCCACACTCGCCCCGCCGAGCCCGCAGGTCCTCTCGTCGGTCCGCGCCACATGGACCGAACTGCGCAAGAAGGCGCACCTATTGCTGGTGCTGGATGTCTCTGGGTCAATGGAACAGTCGGCCGGCGCGGGCAAGACCAGGCTGGAGCGCGCACAGGCCGCGGCGGTGCATGGCCTGGCCCAGTTGTCCGACACCGATGAGGTCGGGTTGTGGGCATTTCCCGTCGAAGGCCAAGTGTATTGGCAGTACCTTCCCGTCGAGCCGCTCGGCCCGCGGCGAAACGAGATGACTAACCGCATCCAGCAGCTGATCCCGTCGGGCGGCACACCGCTGTATGCCGTCACACGCAAGGCGTCTGAGGAGGTCCGCAAGACCGCGAGCGCAGACACCATCAACGCCATCGTGGTCATGACCGACGGCAAGAACGAGAATCCGGACGACACCGATCTCGACGGGCTGGTCCGCCAGCTCACTGACCAAGCCCCCGAGGGCGGCATCCGGGTCTTCACGATCGCCTACGGCCAAGACGCCGACTTGGACACCCTCACACGCATCTCCGAGGCGTCCCGAGCCGCCGCATATGACGCCACCGACCCGATGACGATCGACACCGTGTTCACCAACGTCCTGTCGAACTTCTGATGGCGGACAATCGCTTTCGAGCGCG
>JBKOYU010000735.1:0-4802 GCA_046725575.1 Actinomycetota bacterium
AGCTTGATGCCGACGCCGGCGAACATGTAGAGCATCAGTCCCGAACAGTCGAATCCGACTGTGCCAGCGCCCGAATCGATGCCGCGGCTGGGCCCCGCCGCATTGCCGCCACCCCACGAGTACGGGACGCCCATCTGCGACATGCCGCGCCGGATCACATATTCGGTGGCCTGCCTGCCGTAGACACGGGGAATCGCGCCGTTGGTGTAGCCGCTGGGTGTCGGCAGGATCCCGATCGACTGCAGGAAGTTGCGGCCCATCTGTTGGGTCACCTGCGCCGACGTCGACGTGTAGCCCAGGATCGTATTGATGATCGCGATCGGGTCACCGCTGACGAATGCGCTCGGGATCGCGGGCAGCGTCGGATCCCACAGGCTGTCCCAATTTCCAGCGCCCCCGCGCGCACCCGGCGCGCGATCCCAGTTCGCGGCCGGGTCTCCGGTGGCCGCCGCGACGGGCTGGGCGGGAGGCTGACCGCCTGCGGGCGCCGACCAGTTGCGGGCCGCGTCGAGCTTGGCCTGCGCCGCGGCACGGTCGGTCGTCAACTGGTCCAGCTCCGCCTGCTGCGCCCCAAATGTCTGCTGCGCCTGCGTCAGCGCCGACACCGCGGTCTGCTGACTGGCTTCCGCGTCGGCGACGGCCTTGTCCGCGTTCTGCTTGGCCAGCCGCGCGGCCGATTCCTTGTTCACCTGCTCGGTGCGGGCACGCTGGAGGTTGGTGATCACCTGCTGCGAACTCACCGACAACGTCTGACCGGCGGCCGCGGTGGACAGGATGTCGGCGGGGTCGCCGGCGGTCAGGTAAGAATCCGACGGCCCATTGACATACGTTGCGGCGGCGAAGGTGTCGAACCGCTGCTGTGCCGCGGCGATCGCGGTGTTGGCCTCGGCGACCCGCTGCGAACTGGCCTCCACTTCCCGCTGCGCGGCGGCGGCGTTGTCGCGCGCCGCCTGCACGTCGACGATGGCTTTGTTCACGCTTTCCTGCTGCGCCTGGATGGCGGCGCCGAGGTCTTGGAGCTTTTGGTTGGCGTTGGCGACGGCGGCGACGAGCCCCGCGAGGGTGTCCGGACTGCCCGGTTGCGCGACGGCAAGGCCCGGGGTGGCGAGCAGCATGCCGATGGCAAGCGTCACCGCGCGGACCCGAGGGGTGCGTCTCATTCGACTCGTGTCTCCTATGGCTCACACGCGAACGTGCCTGCACATTCGTGGGCGCCTATGAACAGTCACAAGAATCACAACTGCAACATCAGCCACCAATTGCACGGTACGTCACATCTGACGCTAAGGAAACTTTAGTCACAAATTACAGCTTTGTAATTGAACGTAGCGTTATGCCGCTGTGACTTTCTAATTTGCCGAGCTGGGCCCGCGCGTATAGCTGGGGAACGCAAAGGGTTCCGAACCCCGGCGTGTCGTGGCCTTTTACGATCCCCTACCTGCGGTGTGGGCCCAGCTCGCGACTCTCAGCGGCGGCCGCGCGTTTGCTTTTTACCTGCAGCACGCGAGTGGCGACGACCGCCGCAATCACCGCGAGCACGAGGACGATCGTGAATGGCGTCCACGGAAAATGCTGCGTCGTCAACTCACTAACGAAATTCTTCGACGACTGCACCGGATCGCCCGTCTTGGCGACGTCCTGGCCCGCCTCGAGTGTGACGCGGTCATAGACCGGGCTATAGGTGCCCGCCCAACCCGGGCTGATCACCAACACGGTGGAACCCGGATGGGCCTTGCCAACCTGGGTGGCGATGTCGCGCAACGGGGTATCGATCGGCGGGCTCTGGTCGAGCACGACGATCTTCAGGTCGATGCCCTTCTGCTTTGCGTCGGCGACCACTTCCGCCAGGCCGGCGTTCTTCGGGCTGGTTGACGCGCTCACCCCATCATCGCGGACATCAGCGAGCACGAGATTCATGCAGACGTCGGGTGGCGTCGCCGGGTCCTGTCCGACCGTCGCGCATACCTGAGGTGGGATGTACGACGGCAGAAATGGGAGCACGTGCGGTCCGGTCACACGGGCACGGTACGCGATTCCTCAGTTGGATTGCTTGATGCGCGGGAGTTCGGCCGAGTGTTTGTCACTGCCGACGTGGGCCTCCGCGCGTATCCGGTGCGCCATGTGCGGGTAGTGCAGCTCGAATGCCGGCCGCTCCGAACGGATACGGGGCAGCTCGGTGAAGTTGTGCCGCGGCGGCGGGCAACTTGTCGCCCACTCCAGCGAATTGCCGTGCCCCCAGGGGTCGTCGACGGTTACCGGCTCGCCGTAGCGCCAGCTCTTGAACACGTTCCAGGTGAACGGCAGGATCGACACCCCCAGGATGAACGCCCCGATCGATGACACGACATTCAACGCGGTGAACCCGTCGGTGGGCAGATAGTCAGCGTAGCGGCGCGGCATGCCCTCGTTACCGAGCCAGTGCTGCACCAGGAACGTGGTGTGGAAGCCGATCAAGGTCAGCCAGAAGTGCAGCTTGCCCAGCCGCTCGTCAAGCAGCCGGCCGGTCATCTTCGGGAACCAGAAGTACACCCCGGCGTAGGTGGCGAACACGATCGTGCCGAATAGCACGTAATGGAAGTGCGCCACAACGAAATACGAGTCGGTGACGTGAAAGTCCAGCGGCGGGCTGGCCAGCATCACGCCTGATAACCCGCCGAGCAGGAAAGTCACCAGGAAGCCCACCGAGAACAGCATCGGTGTCTCGAAGGTCAGCTGCCCCCTCCACATCGTGCCGGTCCAGTTGAAGAACTTGATGCCCGTCGGCACCGCGATCAAGAACGTCATGAAGGAGAAGAACGGCAGCATCACCGCGCCGGTCGCAAACATGTGATGCGCCCACACCACAACGGACAGTGCCGTGATCGCCATGGTCGCGTAGACGAGCGTGGTGTAGCCGAAGATCGGCTTGCGCGAGAACACCGGCAGAATCTCGGTGACGATGCCGAAGAACGGCAGCGCGACGATGTAGACCTCGGGATGGCCGAAGTACCAGAACAGGTGCTGCCAAAGTATTGCGCCGCCGTTGGCCGCGTCGTAGATGTGGGCGCCGAGGTGGCGGTCGGCGGCCAGGCCGAACAGCGCGGCGGTCAGGATCGGGAACGCCAGCAGCACGAGGATGCTGGTCCCCAGGATGTTCCAGGTGAAGATCGGCATCCGGAACATGGTCATGCCGGGGGCACGCATGCAGATGACGGTGGTGATCATGTTGACGCCGCCGAGTATCGTGCCGAGACCGCCGACGGCCAGGCCCATGATCCACAGGTCACCGCCTGCGCCCGGCGAGTGAATCGCGTCGCTGAGTGGGGCGTAGCCCGTCCAGCCGAAATCCGCCGCACCCCCGGGCGCGATGAAACCCGCCATGGCGATGAGACCGCCGAAGAGGAACAGCCAATACGAAAAGGCATTCAGTCGAGGAAAGGCGACATCGGGCGCGCCGATGTGCAGCGGCAGCACGATGTTGGCGAATCCGAACACGATCGGGGTGGCGTAGAACAGCAGCATGATCGTGCCGTGCATGGTGAACAGCTGGTTGTACTGCTCGTTGGACAGGAACTGCAGCCCCGGCTCGGCCAGTTCAGCCCGCATGAACAGCGCCATCAACCCGCCTGCGAAGAAGAATCCGAAGCAGGTGACGATGTACATGATGCCGATCAGCTTGTGATCGGTGGTGGACACCAGCTTGTAGACCAGGCTGCCCTTCGGGCCAAGGCGCGCGGGGAACGGACGTCGGGCCTTCAGGTCCGGCGCGGCGCGCACTCCGGCCGTCACGAGGTAAGGAGTCCCCGGGAACAACCGTCGCCAAACAGTTGACTTGTCGGTGGCAGCAGGCGCTCGCGAGGACAAGACTGAAACCAGCCCTGGGTGTTTTGCAGGACAAGCGTACTGTTAGAGTGGTGAGCGCCGCCGACACGGCCCGTCGCGGCGAGATCTAGCCGGGAGTTGATGTGAGCAGCAAGAATTCGGTGAATTCGTTTGGAGCCCGCGACACGCTGAAGGTCGGGGACAACAGCTACCAGATCTACCGCCTCGATGCGGTGCCCGGGACCGAGAAGCTTCCGTACAGCCTCAAGGTGCTCGCCGAGAATCTGCTGCGCACGGAGGACGGCGCCAACATCACCAAGGACCACATCGACGCCATCGCGAACTGGGACCCGTCGGCCGAACCGAGCGTCGAAATCCAGTTCACCCCCGCGCGGGTGATCATGCAGGACTTCACCGGGGTGCCCTGCATCGTCGACCTGGCCACCATGCGCGAGGCCGTCGGCGACCTGGGCGGCGACCCCGACAAGGTCAACCCGCTCGCGCCGGCCGACCTGGTCATCGACCACTCGGTGATCGCCGACCTGTTCGGCCGCGAGGACGCCTTTGAGCGCAACGTCGAGATCGAATACGAGCGCAACGGCGAGCGCTACCAGTTCCTGCGCTGGGGCCAGGGCGCGTTCAACGACTTCAAGGTGGTGCCGCCGGGCACCGGCATCGTGCACCAAGTGAACATCGAGTACCTGGCCCGCGTGGTGTGGGAACGCAGCAAGGCGAGCGAAGCGACGGGAGAAGAGGTCCGCGTGGCCTACCCGGACACCTGCGTGGGCACCGACAGCCACACCACGATGGAGAACGGCCTCGGTGTCCTGGGCTGGGGTGTGGGCGGCATCGAGGCCGAGGCCGCGATGCTGGGCCAGCCGGTGTCGATGCTCATCCCCCGCGTCGTCGGCTTCAAGCTGACCGGCGAGCGTAAGGCAGGCGTGACCGCGACCGATGTCGTGCTCACTGTCACCGAGATGCTGCGCAAGCACGGCGTGGTC
>JBKOYU010000586.1:0-1927 GCA_046725575.1 Actinomycetota bacterium
GGTGCTCGACGCGGCCCAGTACCACCAGCGCGCCGATCAGCACGATGCCGTGAATGGCGTTGGTGCCCGACATCAACGGGGTGTGCAAGGTGTTGGGCACCTTGGAGATGACCGAGAACCCGACGAACCCGGATAGCACCAGGATCGCCAGGTTGGCCAACAGTTGGTCGTACATATGGATGTCCCGCCCTAGTTCTCTACGCCGCTCGCGGCGCGCTGTGTGACGCACGAATCCGCGATGACTTGGTCGTCGAAATCCGGTGCCACTACGCCGTCTTTGATGATCAAACCCAGCAGCGCCGCGATGTTCTTGGCGTACAGCTCGCTGGCGTGCTCGGGCATGGTCGCCGGCAGGTTCAGCGGCGATGCGATCGTGACATCGTGGCGGACGACGGTCTGGCCCGGCTCGGTCAGCTCGCAGTTGCCGCCGGTCTCTCCCGCTAGGTCGACCACCACGCTGCCCGGCTTCATCCCTTCCACGGCGGCGGCGGTCACCAACCGCGGCGCTGGACGGCCCGGCACCAGCGCGGTCGTGATCACCACGTCGAACCCGGTGATCGCCTTCTCCAGCGCTGTCTGCTGCTGCGCTCGCTCTTCGTCGGACAGTTCGCGGGCGTAACCGCCCTCACCGGCCGCGTCGATTCCGAGGTTGAGCCACTGGGCGCCGACCGAGCGCACCTGGTCGGCCACCTCGGGGCGCACGTCGTACCCGGTCGTTTTGGCGCCTAGCCGCTTGGCGGTTGCGAGCGCCTGCAGTCCCGCCACGCCGACACCGAGCACCAGCACCGTGGCCGGCTTCACCGTGCCCGCCGCTGTGGTCAGCATCGGGAAGAACCGAGTGGATTCCGTCGCCGCCACCAACACGGCCTTGTACCCGGCGACGTTGGCCTGCGAGGACAGCGCATCCATGGTCTGTGCGCGGGAAATCCTTGGAATCGCCTCCATGGCGAAGCCGGTGACACCCGCCAGGCGCAGGCCGTCGGCGACCTCGGGACGGGTGCGCGGTGCCAGGAACCCGACGATCGTGGATTCCGGCTTCAGCAGACCGATCTCGTCGGCGGTCGGCGGGTTCACCTTCACCACGAGGTCCGCGGTCCAGGGGTCGCCGATAATGGCTCCGGCCTGTTCGTATTGTGCGTCGGGGATCAATGCCCCTGCGCCAGCACCGGTTTCGACAACGACTGCGAGGCCGGCGGCATGCAGGCGTTCGACGACCTTGGGGACAAGCGCGACACGGCGCTCGCCTTCCGCGGACTCTCGCGGCACTCCGATCAGTGTCATGGGATTCGTGCGGCGTGCATACCCTTGGCTTTAGCCGGGGGAGGAGACGCCGTCTCTCCTTTCGGTGACTTGTCGGTGGTAGCAGTTAGGTTGCCGGGGTGTCGCGATATCGGCTGCTTCCCACCGCTGAGCAGGCGGTGGTGCTGGGCGAGCATTGTCGCCATGCCCGGTTTGTGTGGAACCTGGCGGTCGAGCAGCAGCTGCACTGGCAGCCTGGGCGCCGCGGGCCCGGGTACAACGAGCAGTGTGCTCAGTTGACTGCGGCTCGCGGCGAGCACGATTGGCTGGCGGCCGGGTCGCAGACGGTGCAGCAGCGACTGGCTCGCGCCGCGCGCGGTTCCCACCGGCGGGCTTGCACGAAGCTTGCGATCGCGAAGCTGAAGGCGCGTGAGACTGCCCGACGCAAGGACTGGGTCGAAAAGGCCACCACTGACATCGCGCGGCGCTTCGAGATGATCCGCATCGAAGCCCTTGACTTGCTTGCGATGACCCGCACTGCGCGGGGAACTGTGCAGCAACCCGGCCAGCGGGTGGCACAAAAACGCAGTCTGAATCTTTCCCGGGGTTCGTGCAGAAGCGGTTGGGGTCTGCTCGCCGCGCGTTTGCAGCACAAGGCTTACGGTCGGGTCGAACAGGTCCCGGCCGC
>JBKOYU010000087.1:0-2817 GCA_046725575.1 Actinomycetota bacterium
GAATCAGGTTTGCTGCACCGCACTGCCGGTCGTTTTAGCCTAGCGGTTGAGTGCCAACATCGCGTGCTTAGGTCTGCTGCGCGTTTCGGGGTATCGTCCGACGGCGATTTCACTGGGTTGGGGCCTATCTGGCACAATTGAGCAGTTGTCCGCGTGGGTCGAATGTCGCCCGCTGCGAGACGCCTCAGGTACGCCCGAACAGATCGGCTCGGCGAGGCGACGCGTCACACCGCGTCCACCGCCCGCAGCCGCCAACAGCAAGGATGTGTCACCGATGAACACGCTGGACTTCGTCGATCAGACGTCGCTGCGCGACGACATCCCGGACTTCGGCCCCGGCGACACCGTCAACGTGCATGTCAAGGTCATCGAGGGCGCCAAGGAACGCATCCAGGTCTTCAAGGGTGTCGTCCTTCGCCGGCAGGGCGGCGGGATCCGCGAGACCTTCACCGTGCGCAAGGAAAGCTACGGCGTCGGCGTCGAGCGGACGTTCCCGGTGCATTCGCCCAACATCGACCACATCGACGTCGTCACCCGAGGCGACGTGCGCCGCGCGAAGCTGTACTACCTGCGCGAGCTGCGTGGCAAGAAGGCGAAGATCAAGGAGAAGCGCTGACTTCGCCATCCAACGAGGTCTGATCCTTGGACAGCGAGCAGCGCGGCGGTAGGCATCGCGCTGACTACCCTGATGCGGTGACCGACGCTACGGACCCCGAAGACCCGATCACTGACCACACGCCCGGGACCGCGGATTCGGTTACCGACGAGAAGACCGAGGAACCCAAGAAGCGCGGCGCGCTACGGGAAGCGGCGATCCTGATCACCATCGCGGTGGTCCTGTACTACGTCATGCTGACGTTCGTCGCGCGGCCCTATCTGATCCCGTCCGAGTCGATGGAGCCCACGCTGCACGGCTGCACCGGGTGCACGGGCGACCGGATCATGGTGGACAAGCTCACCTACCGGTTCGGTTCACCCGAGCCCGGCGACGTCATCGTGTTCAAGGGTCCGCCCAACTGGAACGTCGGCTACAAGTCGATCCGCTCGAAGAACACCGCCGTGCGCTGGGTGCAGAACACACTGTCGTTCATCGGCTTTGTCCCGCCCGACGAGAACGACTTGGTCAAACGCGTGATCGCGGTGGCCGGCCAGACCGTCGAATGTCGCGCCGACACCGGCCTCACCGTGGACGGCAAGCCGCTCAACGAGCCGTATCTCGACCCCGCGACGATGATGGCCAACACCAGCGTCTACCCCTGCCTGGGCAATGAGTTCGGGCCGGTGAAGGTGCCCGACGGACGGCTGTGGGTGATGGGCGACAACCGCACCCATTCGGCCGATTCGCGCGCGCATTGCGGCAATACGCCGGCTGACGCTCAGCGCGGGCTGTTGTGCACGGGTGACCCGACGCCCGGGACGGTCCCGATGGACAATGTCATTGGAAAGGCACGGTTCATCGCCTGGCCACCGTCGCGATGGGGTGGAGTCCACGCGGTGAACCCGCAGACTCAATAGGGGGACCGATGAGCCGCTTGCGCGAAGAGCAGAGGGTTTGAGCTTTGCCGGCGACATGGCCTCCGCGAACTGTGGTCCGGAAGTCTTCGGGCCTGCGCACCCTGGAGTCCGCGCTGTATCGCGGCGGGCTAGGCCCAGTGGCGGGCGTCGACGAGGTGGGCCGCGGCGCGTGCGCGGGCCCGCTCGTGGTGGCGGCGTGTGTGCTCGGGCCGAACCGACTGGAGAGCCTGGCCGCGCTCGACGACTCCAAGAAGCTCAACGAGAAGGAGCGCGAACGGCTGTTTCCGCTGATTCGCCGCTACGCGCTGGCCTATCACGTGGTCTTCATCCCTTCGGTCGAGGTGGATCGGCGGGGCGTGCATGTGGCGAATATCGAGGGCATGCGGCGGGCGGTGGCGGGCCTGTCGGTGCGGCCTGGTTATGTGCTGTCGGACGGGTTCCGGGTTCCGGGCCTGCCGATGCCATCGCTGCCGGTGGTCGGTGGCGACGCGGCCGCGGCCTGCATCGCGGCGGCCAGCGTGCTGGCCAAGGTCAGCCGCGACAGGCTGATGGTCAAGATGGAGGCCGAACATCCGGGCTACGGATTCGCCGAGCACAAGGGCTACAGCACCCCCGCCCACAGCGCGGCGTTGGCCGAGCTCGGACCGTGCAGCCAGCACCGATACTCGTTCATCAACGTTCGCCGGCTGGTGACGGTCCAAGGCGAACTGGTTCCAGAGGACGCTCTCGACTGCGAACCCGAGCAGCAGAGCCAACTCGGGTAGGGGAGAATGAAACCAGACCAATATGAAGGACAACTGAGCCGATGAGTGCCGAAGATCTCGAGAAGTACGAAACCGAGATGGAGCTCTCGCTCTACCGCGAATACAAGGACATCGTCGGTCAGTTCAGCTATGTCGTAGAGACCGAGCGGCGCTTCTACCTGGCCAACAGCGTGGAGCTGGTACCGCGCAATTCCGAGGGCGAGGTCTACTTCGAGCTGCGGCTGGCCGACGCCTGGGTCTGGGACATGTACCGGCCGGCCCGGTTCGTCAAGCAGGTCCGAGTCATCACGTTCAAGGACGTGAACATCGAAGAGGTGGAAAAGCCCGAGCTGCGGCTGCCCGAGTAGCCTGCTTTTGCGTACACAGACCCATGCATGTACACATGCATTATGGCCACGAAGACGATATCGATTGATCTTGAGGCGTATGAGCGCCTTCGGGCCGCGCGGCGTTCACCAAACGAATCGTTCTCCCGTGTCATCAAGCGTGCGCACTGGCGCAACGAAGTTCCGACCGCAGCGACGCTGCTCGACGCGCT
>JBKOYU010000709.1:0-3249 GCA_046725575.1 Actinomycetota bacterium
ACGGTAAGATAATCGTCGGCAGCGTCAGATGTGTATAAGAGACAGATCCAGTAGCGCCGCCGCGGCCAGGCTCGAGGTGTAGCCCTCCGAGCACAGCACCACCCATTCCACGTCGTCGTCGACGGCCTGCGGCAGTCGCGCGTCGCTGGTCGGGTCGCAGCGCCACTCGAGCACGTTGCGCTCGATCACCAGCGCGGCGGACACGCCGCCCTCGCGCTCGCGCTGGGCGTGCGGGCGGATGTCGACCAACACGGCACCCCGCGCCAGCGCGTCGGACACTTCGCGCGCCGAAAGCCGGCGCAACCGTGCGCGGGCCTCCTCGAGTACCCGATCGATTCGACTCATCACCGGCCCTCCGGTACGTCAGTGAGTTCGGTGCGCTTGCGGCGCAGCGTCTTTCGCTCGGTCACCTCGTAGTACGACATCGCGGTCAACGGCGGCGAGTACGCGTGCACGCTCAACGTCGGGGTGACCGGGGCCGACAGGTCCCGTTCGGGTGTCCACACGACGTCGTGCACCCAGCCCAGCGGGAAACCCGCCTGGTCGCCGGCCCGAAGGCGTCGGCGCCGCGACGACTCCCCGTCCCACCGCGTTTCCCGCAGCGCGCCGGACACCACGGTCAACGCGCCCAACGAGCCGCCGTGGTCGTGGAGTTCGGTCGAGCGATCCGGCACCCAGCTGATCAGCCAGACGTCGAGTTCGTCGTCGCCGTGCAACCGCGCGAACCAGCGGTCGTCGATCGGCGGTCCACCGACCGGCAGCAGATGGTTGTAGCGGCCCGAGAGCACATCGTCGGCGTAGCGGTCGGTGGCTTGCAGCAGGTCCGGCAGCCGCAGGCGGGTCGGGGCGGATACAGCGGGCACGGCAGCCGGCAACACAGCAGACTGTGCGGAAACCATGTGGGACTCCAGAAATGACGAGGACGGATCGGGCGGGCGGCGCTAGGCCCGACAACACTCGAGAAATCCGGTCCACATGGTCACCAGTGTTGCAGCGGGTAACGCCCGCGCGGTCGGCCGCGTCCGGGCCGTCCGAGGCCATTGCAAAAACGGACCTGTTCAGCGCCCGATTGGACGCGAATCGACCTAGATTCACGCTGAGCCGAAATATCTGTCCCATATTCGGGACAGGGCCGAGCTGGTTCCACCAGCTGGGCCAACGGCTATCAGGGCGGTACCGGAGGCAACGGCACTGCCACCACCGGCACCGGCACCGGCAACGGTGGCACCGGTCGCACCGGTGGACACGATGGTCTTGGTGCCGCGGATGGTCCGGGTGGCGCCGGGGGGCACCGGTTGCTGATCTACGGGCAGCAGCGACGGCGGCTCTGGCGCGAACGGGTAACCGAGGGGTTTGCGTGCAGGCAGGCCCCTGACCGGGCCGACGCGTTGCATAGATTGATCAGCATGCGCAGGTACCCCCGACGCATCGCGATGTTCACCGCACTGCTGGCCCTGGCGGTCGCCGGCTGTTCGTCCAACGAGCAGAAGCCGTCGACGTCGAGCCAGCCACCGACGACGTCCACCAGTGAGCTGCCGCCCCTACCCGCCGAACCGGCCCAGCCCGGCGCCGTCGGTGTCTCCCCCGGGGGCGTGACCACCAGAGTGGACGTGCCGGCCGACGCCACGGAATCGCAGTACGGGCAGGCCTGCCATGCCGCCAAGGTGTGGATGGACAGCCACCAGGCCGACCCGAAAACCCTCGTCGAGCCGTACCTGAAGATGATCCAGGCACCCGACTTCACCGGCCCCGGAAACTTCAACACGCCGTGGACCACCCTGACACCGGCCCAGCAGGCGGGCGTCATCATGGCGGTCAACGGAGCTGCCAGCGGCGAGTGTGAGTAGCGCGGCACTTTGTCATGCCACTCCGCACATTCGAGTGGACCTGAACTACTGCAACACTCATGCACCCTCCCCTAGGAATTCGGCAAGGTCAGCGGCGACCCGCCTGCCTTGTTCCCGGCCGGCCAGTGTGGAGGCCTTCCGGCACGCCGGGTCGAGTGGGTTGCGGCCGAACGCGGCGAGCGATTCGTCGTCGGCGAACACACCGAGCGTCGCCCCGTCGAACGCCTCGACCTCCTCGGCAGCGCCGCCGCCGAACGGCGACGGTGTCGATTGGCCCGATGGCACCAGCACCACCGCGACATCGCAGTCGTTCGCCAGGGCCATGTTGACGCTGCTGCCCACGCCGCCGTCCATGTAGCGGCGGTCGCCGATCGTCACCGGCGGCCAGACACCCGGCACCGCGCAGCTGGCGGCGACCGCGTCGACCAGGCCGACGCCCGAGTTCCGATCGAACATGACCAGCTCCCCGGTCTCGGTGTCGATCGCGGAGATCCGCAGCACCCGGTCCCGCCAGTCGTGCGACGGCAGCCGCTGCGCGATCACGTCCCGGCGCACCGCTTCGGTGACGGTCGCCGTCGACAGCGCCACCGCGCCGATCTTCTGGAGCTTCTCGGCCTGCGTCGTGTTCGGTGCCAACATCGCGGTGAGAAACAGCTCGGTTATCTCGTCGACGCTGGCGTTCGGGTTGAGCTCGGTCGACGACTCGGTGGTCTGGCGGTCGAACAGCGCGTCGAGTCCCAGTCCGCTGCCGAGTTGAGCCGCGACCGTCTAGCCGGCCGACGTGCCCACCAGCACGTCGGCGTCCAATAGGGCCTTGGCGGTCCCTGGCGACTCGTCGGCGATGCCCCGCAGAACGCCCGTTTCCCATCCGATGCCCGCCAGCCCTCCGCCGGCCAGCACCAACGCTCGTTTCGTCGCCACGGCAGCGAGTGTGCCAGGCCGCCGTTAGGGTCCACCCATGCGTACTCTCGCGGTGCTGGTCGCCGCCGTCGCCGGCGCGCTGATCGGGTTCGCGCCCGCTGCGCTGGCCGAGCCGCCCGCACCGCCCGCGCCGATCATCCCGCCGCCGGTGCAGCCCGCCAACATCGGCGACCTGAAATTCACGGCGATCGACTATTACGACAGCGGCGCGTATCTGACCGATCTGCAATTGGCCGCCGCGCCAGCGATCGCGTGGATCACCGAGGAGGCGCCGCGGGTGGACCGGCCCGCCGTGGTGTTCGACATCGACGAGACTGCGCTGTCGAACTGGGAAGCCATCAAGGCCAACGACTTTGGCCGCGTGATCGACGGTCCGTGCGACAAGCTGCCACAGGGCCCGTGTGGTTGGCAGGCGTGGGACCTGCGGGCTCAGTCGACGGTGATCCCGCCGACGATGGGCATCTTCGCCACCGCCAAGGAC
>JBKOYU010000901.1:0-1615 GCA_046725575.1 Actinomycetota bacterium
AATCGCCCGCACACTGGCCTCGGGGCGCAAATCCAGGCGCCGCACCAGCTGGGCGTTCAGCGCCACCACGACCGTCGAGATCGACATCAAGATCGCACCCACCGACATCGGCATCACGAAGCCGATCGGCGCCAGCACGCCAGCGGCCAGCGGCACGGAGATCAGGTTGTATCCCGCTGCCCACCAAAGGTTTTGCTTCATTTTGCGATACGACGCCTTCGACAGCTGGATCACCGACAGCACCGAGCGCGGGTCCGAGCTGGCCAGGATCACCCCCGCCGAGGCGATCGCCACGTCGGTGCCCGCGCCGATCGCGATGCCGACATCGGCCTGCGCCAGCGCGGGCGCGTCGTTGACACCGTCCCCGACCATCGCGACCTTGAGGCCTGGGGTTGGAGCGGGGGGTTCTCGCCGCGGCCGCGGAGGGCCATCAAAGCCGCGAGTCCGCCGCCGACTTCGAGCGGTGCCTGCAGCTGGGCGGGACCGACCTGCGTGACGACGAGCTGGTTGCGACGCTGTTCGCGCTGGCGGGCTACTACGTCGTGCGTGCTGGCCTGCGCGGGGCGGCCCAGGTGCTCGAGTTGCTGCGCGCGGGCCTCGAGCAGGGCCGGCGGTGGTTCCGGCCGGTGATCGACACCTCGTTCGGGGTGGTGGCGTGGCTGCGCGGCGAGTTCGATGCCGCCGGCTCCCACCTCGAGGCGGCAACGGCGGACCAGACCGCCGTAGACCAGCACGAGATCGACGCGGTGTGGTTCCTGCCTGAAGAGCCAATCGCGACGGCGCGCATCTACCTGGCCCTGGTCGGCCTCGTGCGCGGCGATCTCGTCGGCGCGGACGCCGAGCTGGCGCAGGCGGCGCGCCGGGCTGAACAGCTGGGCGTCCCCCAGGGTGCGTGGAGCCTTGCCTACGCGCGCTTGGTGGAGAGCTGGCTGCGCATCGAGGCCGGTCGGCTCGACCGTGCCACGGCAGGAGAACGTGCCCGACGCCACAGTTGTCGACTTAGCCGAGTAGCGGCTCGACTCCAACCACGACGCCCCCATCAGTGCATTCCTCGTCGTTAGCGCGGCTTCCGGCTTGCTGAGAACTACGCTGACAGGCGCTGAGAATCGACGTGACCTTAGAGGAGGCCGTGATGGCGCGACGCGCCAGAGCGCCGCAACAGCGTTCGTCCAAGCTGCTGCGCGACAACGGCTTGCTGCTGGCCTGTTTCGGGCTGTTCGGCGTTTTCTTCGTAGGCATGATTTTCGCGGGTGCAGCTACATACAACCAGGAGCAACAAGAACACGGCTCACACGAACAAGTCTCTGTACTCCGATACCTCGCTACCGGCGACTTCGTTGAGGCGACTTTCGAGAACTGGGAGTCGGAATTCCTCCAGATGGGCATGTATGTCGTCTTGACTGCCTTCCTATATCAGAAGGGCTCATCGGAATCTAAGCCCGTCGGCGAACGCGCCCCACAAGACGAAGACCCCCGTGACGCCACTCCGAAACGGTCGACGCCCTGGCCGGTCCGCAGAGGCGGCTGGGTACTCGTCCTGTACGAGAACTCCTTGGCGATAGTGTTTTTCGCGTTGTTTTTCGCCTCGATGGCGCTTCACGCAATCGGCGGCAGT
>JBKOYU010000272.1:0-3168 GCA_046725575.1 Actinomycetota bacterium
CACCTGGACATGCCGCACCTGCGACGAGACGGTGCACGGGCCGCCGCTCAACACGCACTGCACTTGCCTGGATGGTCCGGCGACTGTGCGGATCTCAACCGCGCGGCACGCGATCGAGCGGCTCGACCCGTTCGGAACCGAATCGCAGTTGTAGGCGTATGACCTACTATTCGGCCCGCCACCTACTCCCCACGGCGGTAGGCCGTTTCGCCAACTATTAGTCCGAGAACGATCCCGCTAGCGAGTCTCCCCGCAGTTTGGCGCATGCTGTTACCGCTTCATGCAGGCGTGCACCGAGATTGACGATGTCGGAATGGCTATCGACAGATACAGCGATCGGGATGGTCCCCTCCACGCTCACACTTACCCCGGCACTCTTAACCGCCCGCTCGATCTCCACGAAGAGCGCAGTCTCATGATCTTCGACCGGCCCCGGCGTCAGCACCCACTCGTAGTTCACGACCGGCACAGTGGAAAAGGATCTTAAGGTTGGGTGGCTTCTCGTCGGACAAGCCGATAGGCGTGAGGTTGAGTAGCCGGTGCTTGTCAGTGTTGTTGAGTCGCACAACGATACGCAGGACATAGTCCTCACCGTTCAGATCAGGCGGCGCCAGAAACGGCTGTTGGTTGCGGACCGACTGAATCACCTCGTCCGTGCCGCCCGCCTTTTTCCAGGCACGTGCCCATTGCTTGAAGTCGGCCTCAACCGGGCAGACCGGGAAGTTGGCACGCCGGGCGGCCTTGGGGAGGGACAATTAGTGAGGCCAGATGATCGTTTTTCGCCCGGTTCTGCCATAGCCTAAAGCCTCAAGGAATGACCCCGCATACCCGCGCGCGATTCCTTTTGTCTGACAGACGAATTGACTCGTCGGCGAGGTCAAAACACCAGTTAAGATCGTTCGCATGTTCGCTACCGACCCCGCCGCTACCGAGAGCGGCTCTGGCCTCGCACCGGCACTAGACTAGTCCTGATTAGCCCTTGCTGACGGGGTGTCAGGTTTTGCACGGAGGTCTCCGCAATGACGATCGCTGAAACAGTAGCGCCATTGGTTCGCGCGGCTGTGGGCTCGGATGTGCCGGTCAAGGTCAGATGCTGGGACGGTAGCCGGTCGGGACCTGCGTCCGCGCAGTGGCAGTTGAACTTCTTTAATCGCCGGGGTCTGCGGCGGCTGCTGTGGGCTCCGAACGAACTCGGCTTCGCACGAGCCTATGTATCCGGCGACATCGACATCGAGGGAGACCTGCTCGCCGGGCTGGATGTTTTGGAACAGATGTCAGACCCGAGCCGCGGTCCCGGTGTCCGCATCGACGCCGAGACGAAGAAGGCGCTGGCGAAAGCGGCGCTGCGGCTGGGGATTATCGGGCTGCCACCCAAGCCACCAGCAGAGGAGGCGAAACTAGCGCGCGGGCACCGGCATGAGAAGCCGCGCGACGCCGCCGCGATCAGCCACCATTACGACGTCGGCAACGACTTCTACCGACTCGTGCTGGGTGAGTCGATGGCCTACTCGTGCGGGTACTGGGCGCAACCCAGCGACGACCTGGCCGCGGCTCAGTACGCTAAGTGCGATCTCGTGGCGCGCAAGCTCGGCCTGACCGCCGGCATGCGGGTGCTCGACGTCGGGTGCGGGTGGGGGACCTTCGCCCTGCACGCCGCACGCACCTACGGGACCCACGTTGTGGGCGTCACTTTGTCGCACGAGCAGGCGGAGTACGCGAGTCAACGGATGGTCGCCGGGGGCTTGAGTGAGTTGGTCGAGATCCGAGTCCAGGACTACCGCGACGTCGCCGACGGGCCGTTCGACGCGATCTCGAGCATCGGCATGGCCGAGCACGTCGGCGTCGCGATGCTGCCGACGTACGCCGCGCAACTCTGCGCGCTGCTCCGTCCGCAGGGACGGTTGCTCAACCATGCGATCTCGCGGAGACCGGGCAACCGTGCGGGATTCTCCAAGACGTCGTTCATCGATCGCTATGTTTTCCCCGACGGGGAAGTTGAACCGATGGCGACGATGATCGAAGCGCTCGAGGGGGCCGGTTTCGAGATACGCGACGTCGAGTCGCTTCGCGAACACTACGCGCTGACACTGCGGGCCTGGGTGGCGAATCTGCAAGGTAATTGGGAGGAGGCGGTCGCGCTTAGCAGCGCCGGCCGGGCACGGGTATGGCGCCTGTTCATGGCCGGCTCAGCGCTGGGGTTTATGGCGAACCGGCTCGGGGTCAACCAGATTCTGGCAGTCAAGTGCGATGCACGCGGTCACAGCGGCATGCCGACCACCCGCACCGACCTAGTGCGCTGCCGAGCATCGAAACCGTGAGCAGTGGGGCCTGGCGACATCACGCTGATGTGTCCCCGGTTGTCACAGCGAATCTGCAGCCGGCAGATACTCCCGCAGTCGCACAGGCCGTTTCGATGCAATGCCCACCCACAGGAAGGTCCCAGGTGCGGCGGCAACAACCTGGCAGCGGGGTTGACCCTATGCCCAGTGGCCGCTGGCGCATCGTGGCCGCGACGCGCGCACGCACCCGGTGACTGCGCCCACGTCCAGGTAGTAGTCCTGGTCGAGTTCATAGCCGGGTTGAAGTGGAACACCGTGGCCCGCAGGCCCAGGAGCGCGACCAGCAAACGAAGCCTTTCACCCGCAAGTGCCACTGCAACCGGGGTCCGGGTTCTGATCTAATATGTGGTCACCCGAGACGGCGCCCCTTCCCCGGCGTTGGAAGAAAGGTTCGCGAGCAGCTGGAATACGACGGGATCGAATATGCGGCTTTACCGGTATGAGATCACGTTGAAGCTGTTGGCGGACGGCATGTTTGAGCTCAACTGCACCCCGATTTGAAACGTCACGGTGACGTATCGGCCTTGTGCGATCGGGGGAGTCCGCGACGAAACGGTGCTGGTGCGGGGATGGATTCGGTCCGGCGGCTGCAGCTACGCGAGCTCGAAATCAGTCGGGCATGTAGCCGACGTGCGGGGCTGGCTCAAATCGCGCTTAGAGGCGTGGCGCACGTCAGCGCGTTTGCTCCCGCACAATGACCCGCAGATGGAGGAACCGGCGGTACAGTCAAAGCGATTGCAGCGGTGGTGCATTCGTGCACCAGCCGGTCCTCACCCTGACATAATATCAGTTATCAGTAGATGAGCTAAGTTGCTGAGAGGACCTGAAG
>JBKOYU010000457.1:0-8128 GCA_046725575.1 Actinomycetota bacterium
GGTCGCCCGCGACGGCGTCAAGTTGATGATCGCCACGCCGGGTGGCGTCGTGCACACTCGGTTCGCCGACCTCGGCCGGCACCTCGCCCCCGGCGACCTGCTCGTCGTGAACAACTCGGCGACGCTGCCCGCTGCTGTCGATGCGCGACGGGCAGAGCGAGGCCCCATCGCCGTGCATTTCTCGGCCGCCCTCGACGACCACGTGTGGATCGTCGAGTTGCGTCCCGCCACCAATGCGACCGCTCACCTGCCGGACGTCGAGCCGGGCGAACGCGTCGGCCTGCCCGGTGGCGCCGCGCTTGTGGTCGTCGCCTCCTACCCCCATCCGGGTGTGGCGGGCAGTCGGCTGTGGACCGCACGGCTGGCGATCGAAGGCGATGTCGCGGCCTACCTCAGCAGGCACGGGCGGCCCATCCGATATAGCTACGTCCCGCGGTCCTGGCCGCTGAGGAGCTATCAAACCGTATTCGCCCGGCGGCCTGGCAGCGCCGAGATGCCCAGTGCGGCAAGGCCATTCAGCGCCGAATTGGTGACGTCGCTGGTGTCGGCGGGAATTGTGATCGCACCGATCACACTGCACGCCGGGGTTTCCTCGGCCGAGCCGGGCGAGCCGCCAGTGGCCGAGCCGTTCGAGGTGCCGCCGTCGACCGCACGGCTGGTCAACCTGACCCGTGCGTCGGGCGGGCGGGTGATCGCCGTCGGCACCACCGCGACCCGCGCTCTTGAGTCCGCCGCCGATCCCGACGGCACGGTGCACCCGGCAACGGGCTGGACGGATCTGGTCCTCGGGCCGGGCCGCCCGCCACGCGTTGTCGACGGCCTGATCACCGGCTGGCACGATGCAGGCGCCTCGCACCTGCTGCTGCTTGAAGCCGTCGCCGGGCCCGCACTCGTGGCCACGGCATATCGCGAAGCGATCCGAACCGGATACCTGTGGCACGAGTTCGGCGACAGCGCGCTGCTGTTCCCTAATTCCCCGCGATCCCGCTGATCAGCCGGTCGCACACGGCATCCATCTCCTGGCGCGCCTGATCGGGATTCGCACTCTCCGCTCGGGTTCGGCCTGCTGGTCCAGCCGGACCCGCAGCTCACCGCCTCGTGGCTGGAGCCAGCGCGCACGGACGCCCGCATCCGTAGAGATCTCGCCGCACTGCTTCGCTGTGGCCAAGACCGATCTGACCGACGTTGCGACCCGCCTCGGACAGTTCACCAAGCCCGTCACGATTGTCTGGGGTCAGCGCGACCGAGCCTTCACACCCGGGCTGGGCAGGCGGCTGGCGGCGCTGTTCCCGAATGCCGCGCTGATCGAGTTGCCGGGGCGCGAACGTTTGTGTCGCTGGATGCGCCGACGGCGGTGATCGACGCGATCGCGACGGTGGGGGTGAACAAGCTGTCCTAAGTGTCGCACTGTCGAGGCTGTAGCTATTGTGGCCTCTACTCGCACTTATCCACGACAACTACAGTCTCGCGGCATGCACGAGAAAAGCGGCGCGGAATTTGCAACCCAAGTTCGCTAGCTTTTGACGAGCGTGAACTGGCACACGTCGGTGTAGCCGTCGCGGAACAGGTCGGCGCAGCCGGTCAGGTACTTCATATACCGGTCATAGACCTCTTGCGACTGGATCGCGATGGCCTCGTCCTTGCGGGCCTCGAGCGCCGCCGCCCACAGGTCCAGCGTCCGCGCGTAGTGCAACCGCAGCCGCTGCGCGACCTTGAGCTCGAAGCCGGCCTTCGCGGCGTGCTCCTCGACCGTCGTCGGCTTCGGAAGGTCACCGCCCGGGAAGATCTCATCCATGATGAACTTGCTGAACTTCAGCAGTTTCATCGTCAACGGCAATCCGCTGGCGGCGAACTCCTCATCGGTGGGCTTGATGATGGTGTGCAGCATCATCACGCCGCCATCCGGCAGGATCTGATAGGCCTTCTTGAAGAAGTCGTCGTAGCGGTCGCGGCCGAAGTGTTCGAAGGCGCCGATCGAGACGATGCGGTCCGCCGGCTCGTCGAACTGTTCCCAACCCTGCAGCAGCACACGCTTGCTTCGCGGGCTGGCGAAGTTGGCGAAGACCTTCTCGACGTGGGCCCTCTGGTTTTCGCTCAACGTGAGACCGATGACGTTGACGTCGTAGCGCTCCAGGGCACGCTTCAACGTCGCACCCCACCCGCATCCGATGTCCAGCAACGTCATGCCGGGTTGCAGGCCGAGCTTGCCAAGGGAGAGATCGATCTTGGCGATTTGCGCCTCCTCGAGCGTCATGTCGTCGCGTTCGAAGTAGGCACAGCTGTAGGTCTGGGTCGGATCGAGGAAGAGCCGGAAGAAGTCGTCGGATAGGTCGTAGTGCGCCTGGACGTCCTCGAAGTGCGGCTTCAACTTCTCGGTGTCGCTCGTGGTGTCTGGCAACGTACAGCCCTTTGACTCTGGAATTGATCTGGTCTGTGCTCCGCGCGTTTCGAGAGCCTCCCCCGTCGTGAGGGCAGTGTACGCACAGTCGATGTGAACAGCTCCCAGAGACCGGTTGAATCCGGATAGTTGACAAGATCAGAAAAGTATTTGACGCTGTCAACTATGTCCAGCGTGGTCGACGATGTCCGCGGATTCAACCGCTTCTACACCCGCGTGCTTGGCCTGCTCCGGCCCCACCTGGCGGGATCGGCGTTCGGGCTCACCGAGGCCAGAGTGCTGTTCGAGCTGGCTCATCGCGACGACACCGCGGTGTCCGAGCTTCGCCGAGACCTTGACCTCGACGCCGGCTACCTCAGCCGGATCCTTACTAATTTCACGGCGTCCGGGTTGGTGGTCAGGGAGAAGTCGGAGGCCGACGGGCGTCGCCAAGTCGTGCGGTTGACGGACGACGGCCGGCGCGCTTTCGACGAGCTAGACCAGTTGCAGGCAGGCGCGATCGCAACCATGTTGGCGCCGCTCGACGACGGTCAACGAACCGAACTCGTCACCTCGATGGGGCGGATTCGCCGCACGTTGGGTGACGAACCGCGGTGGAGCGGCCTCGTCCTGCGCTCGCCGGGGCCGGGCGACCTCGGCTGGGTGGTCGAGCGGCACGGTTACCGATACGCGGCCGAGTACGGCTGGGACACGACGTTCGAGGCGCTGGTCGCGCGCATCGTGGCCGACTTCGGTGAACGCACCGCCACCAAGCGCGAGGCGGCGTGGATCGCCGAGCTGGACGGGGAGCGGGTCGGCTGCGTGTTCTGCACCGCCGCTGACGCGAAGGACACCGCACAGCTGCGCCTGCTGCTCGTCGAGCCCTCGGCGCGCGGAGCGGGAGTCGGGACCCGGCTGGTGGACGAGTGTCTGCGATTCGCCCGCCGATCCGGCTACCGGCGAATCACGTTGTGGACCAATGACGTACTGCTCGCCGCACGGCGGATCTACGAGCGGGCCGGATTCCGGTGCGATCGCCGCGAGCCCCACCACAGCTTCGGGCACGATCTCGTCGGCGAATACTGGTCACGAGACCTGTAGCGCGTCAGGCGGCCGGCGTAGCGCCCAGCACCCGCTGGATATCCGGCTTCATGGCCTGCAGCTGGCCACCCCAGTAGCCCCAGCTGTGCGTGCCGTTGGGCGGGAAGTTGAACACTCCGTTGCTGCCCCCGGCTCGCGCGTAGGCCGCCTGGAAATCCTTGTTGGTGCGGAGCGTCAGGCCCTCCAGGAACTGCGCGGGAATCTGCGCGTTGCCAAGGCCGGCATCCAGATCCGTCGGGTTGCCGTTGCCGCTGTACACCCAGATCCGGGTGCCGTTGGACACCAGGCGCCCGATCTGCAGCATGGGGTCGTTGCGCTGCCACGCCGGCCCGCCGTAGGGGCCCCACATGTCGAGCGCATTGAAACCGCCCGCGTCGCCCATCGAGATGCCCACGAGCACGGGCCACAGCCCCCGAGACAGATTCAGGAAGCCGGACAGCGCCCCGGCGTATACGAACTGTCCCGGGTGATAAGCGGCGAGGATCAGCGCGGAACTGCCCGACATCGACAGGCCGACCACGGCGTTGCCGGTCGAGCTGACGCCCTTGTTCGCGGCCAGCCACGCCGGCAGCTCCGACGTCAGGAAGGTCTCCCACTTGTAGGTCTGGGTGGTGCCGTTGCCGACGGCAGGCCGGTACCAGTCGGTGTAGAAGCTGGACATGCCGCCGACGGGCGCCACCACCGAAAGGCCGGAGCCGTCGAACCAACTGAAAGCGCCGGCCTCGATGTCCCAGCCGTTGCGGTCATCGCGGGCGCGCAGACCGTCTAGTAGGTAGACCGCCTTGGGGCCACCGCCCTGGAATTGAACGGTGATGTCACGACCCATCGACGGCGACGGAACACTGAGGACTTCGACCGCCGCGCCGGCCGTTGGTGTACCCCCGATCACCCCGACCAGCCCGGGCAGCAATGCCGCCACTGCCATCGCCGCCGACAGCCGGCTAATCCACTTGCTTGGTGCCTGGTGAGAGTTCATAGCCCTTCGTCCCGTCGTGCGTATACCGGGATAATCGCGGGACACGAACGGACGGTTACACCTTCTCGGAACGGGCAATCAGAGGACAATTGCCCTCACACGATGCGTTATAGGCGAACACCAAGGAAAGGAGCGGACGATGAAGGCCAAGGTGGGCGACTTCCTGGTGGTCAAGGGAACCACCGTCGAACAGCACGATCAGCGGGGAGTGATCACCGAGGTCCGCTCGGCCGACGGGTCGCCACCGTATGTGGTCCGGTGGCTCAGCAGCGACCACGTCGCGACCGTCTATCCCGGACCGGACGCGCTTGTCGTCACGGCCGCCGAACAGGAAGCGGCGGACGCGCGGCACCGATCGGAGTAGTCACAACCGAACTATCGTGGAGTTGCACACTCACCGCTCCGAGATGGGACGGAGATCGATCATGACCACCGCTGACGGCAGTGAGTTCGGCGACGACGCTCCCGAAGCCGACGTGGTCGAACAACTCCGCCCGGTTGATGTCAGCGATGAGGACACGTGGCGGGATGCGGCACGCGTCACGAGTGCACGCGATTGGGAAGCCAGCGAAGCGGATCTGATCGAGCAGGCCATCGCCGTTCCGGATGACGATTCGGACTTCGACCGCTGACAAATCAGTTGTGCGCGGCTGACGACTCCTTGAGAAGCAGCCCATAGCCGTTGCTGCACAAGCTGACTCGAAGAGGCTGGCTGGCCGTATGCGTCGCCAGCCAGGCGCGTAGTGCCGGCAGTTGCTTTTCGACCGAAACCTGCTTGACCCCGAGTTCGCTCAGCAGCGCCACCAGGCTGGTGGGCGTTCACGTGAGGCTTCTCTCGTCGCCGACGTCGTACTCGGCGACCGAGGCGGCGCGGATCATGTTGGCCTGCTCGAAGCTGGGACCGCTGCCGCGAAACGCCTCGACCGCGGCCACCGATTCCCACCGCTCCAAGATGTTGATCCGGCCCGGCTCGAGCAGATCGGCCGAGATCGAGAAGTCAAGACAGCCCGCGGCGCGGCGTGCTTGGCGCACTACCTCGACGCATCCCGCCAGATAGTCCTCGCGTTGTTCAGGGTCGACCACGACGTGTCCAGCGACAATCACCATTGCGGGACTCCTTCGTCTGTTCCTATTGAACTTTCAACTGGTATGACTGCAATTCGGGGCAGAAATGACCGCGGAGCGCTGGGTGAAGAAGATGAAGAAGAAGAATGGGGAACGCATGAATCTTCGAGAGGCACGACAAGTCATCGGCTCGCTCGAGACCGATCCCGACGCCGCGCGCGTGTTCGGCGAGGCATACGAGACCGCCGACGGCACGACGGTCATCCCGGTCACCAATGTGCGCGGAGCCTCCAAGCCCGGCGGCCACGACGGCCGATTTGCCTTGAGCGCCAAGCCAGCCGGCGTGTTCGTGGTCAAGGACGGCAAGGCGTCATGGGTGCCCGCGGTCGATGCGGGACGGATCGCGATGATGGGAATTCTGGTCGGGCTGGTGTCGGCGGCGCTTGCCGGGGTGGCTATGGTTCGTCGCCCGCCGTGGCCCGATCTGCACGGCGATATCTCGCGCTCGCACTAACGCGCCACCCCGCTGCCAGCACAACGAGCACTGCCAGCGTGACCAGCCATGGCCAGGCCCCGTGCTGGTGGACCCAGCCGGCGATCGCACCCTGCACCCGGCCTGCGGCCGCGATCACCGGGTCTTCGGGATTGCCGTTGCCCGTGAACAGCCGGATTTCGTAGAGCCCGTAATAGCCGACGTAGAGGCCGACAACCAGGAGCAGTACGCCGCTGATTCGGTTGACATACGGCACAATTCGGCGCATCCGGTCGACGGTCGCCGAACTCGCCAGCGCCGCGGCCACCGCGAGCACCCCAACGACGAGGGTGAAACCGCCGGCGTAGGCGATGTACACGGCCACGGCGCCGAGAACCGTGTCGCCGCGAAGTCCGGCGGCGGTGACCGCGAGAAACGGCCCGATCGTGCACGATAACGACGCCACCGCATAGCTGATCCCGTAGCCGAACATCGAGCCCAGCCGCGCCGTTGGCGCCCACCGCGCGCCGCGTGCCAACCCGCCCAGCACCGTGATCTCGCGGCCCGCAAGGAGCCAAATGCCAAGGGCGACAAGGACGATGCCGATCAGCATGGTGACATACGGCAGATAACGCTGCACCGTGGTGGCCGCCGACATGGTGAGCGCGCCGAACGCGCCGAACACCGCGAGGAATCCGAGAGCCATCGCGGCTGTGGCCGTCACGGCTCGGCCCACGGCGGTTCGTCGACGAACCTCCTCGCCCCGCACCACCAGGGCCAGATATGCCGGCAGCATGGCGAACCCGCACGGGTTCAGCGCCGCCACCAATCCAGCGCCGAAGGCCAAGCCCACCAGGTCTTGGTCCACGTGCGCGGCGACCTACGACAGCGCCGCTACCCGGTCGGACAGCTCCTGCAGGGGCATGGCCGCGGTCGGGTTGTTCACAAACGTCGACGAGCCGTCGGCACGGTAGAAGACGTATGCCGGCTGCCACGGGACGTTGTAGCGGGCCCAGATCGACCCGTCGGCGTCGTTGAGGTTGGTGAAGTTGAGGTGGTACTTCGACACGAAGCCCTGCATGGCCGCGACGTCGGAGCGCGCCGCGACGCCGACGAAGGTGACCTTGGGATTGGCCGCCGCGACCTGGCTGACGCTGGGCGCCTCGGCGTTGCAGAACGGGCACCAGGGCGTCCAGAACCACAGCACCGCGGGCTTGCCGACGAGGCTTGCCCCGCTGAACGGCGCGCCCGACAGCGTCGTCCCGGTGAACTGCAGCCGGTCGTCCGCGACCGCCGCGGGCGGACTGACAAGCCCGAACGCCAGCGCGGCCGCCACCGCGCCGAGTACGAGCGATCTGGTCAGTCGCGAAAATCGAGTGCTCATCCCCCATCTCCTTCGCTCAAGCACCGCGTGGATGACCTGCGTCGCACATTTCTAAACACGATGGCACTCAGGTCGAGGTTCACGTCCGGGCCGGACCAGATGTCGCTGGGGCCTGAGTTGGCAAAGCCGTTGTTGGTCGACGATGTCAGGTCTGCCGCGGTACCAGTTCCGCCACGAACCGATCGATGAAGTCGTCGACGTTCGACTGCAGGGCGGGCCGGATCACGAACTTCGTCAAACCCGCCGCCAAATATGCGTCGAGCTGTCGGTGCAGTTGCGGCCAGTCGCCCGCGATGAGGTCGGCGGGATCGACGTCGGGCCTGCGCCGCTTGACCGCGGCAACCAATGCGTCCGGCACGTCGCCGTCGCTGACGGCGAGGTTGATCCCGAAATGATCGGGTTCGATTTCCCGGCCCGCTTCGGCGGCCGCCCGCTGGATCTGCTCGCGGCCACGGCGCGCTTCATCGGGCGTGAGGAAGCTCCCGAGCCACCCGTCGCCGAGCTGGCCGATGCGGCGAAACGCCGCAGGTGCCGATCCACCCAGCCAGATGTCGAGCGGTTTGAGTGGTCGCGGTTCGACACCGACTGAACTGACAGCGAAGTAGTCGCCCGCGAATGCGACATCTTGTTGCTCCAGAACCGATCTCAGCAGCCGCAGCGACTCATCGAAGACGGCGGCGCGCTCGCCTTCCGGCACCACGAAGATCTCCCGCTCCGCCGGAATCGCCGACCGCAGACCGAACACCGGGAGCA
>JBKOYU010001099.1:0-2828 GCA_046725575.1 Actinomycetota bacterium
TTGGAAAGAAGATGACCGCCGCCCACGGTGATAAATGTTGACGGTTGTGTCATGTCGAGTCACCGTGCGACGTAGCCCTTCGGATCGCGCCAAAACGCCGTGATGATGTCGGCGAGTTCGTCTGCTTGCGCGATGATCGGCGCCACATGCCCATCGCCCTCTACTTCGACCGCTACGGCGCATGGCATTTGGGTGACCGCGGTGTGGATTTGTTTCGTCGGAAGCAGCGGGTCAGATGTTGGGACTATCATCAGCGTCGGCGTCGCGATCCGCGACAGCAGCGGGTTCAAATCGCGACGGTTCAGCATCACCGACCTCATCGCACGGTGCATGCCCGACCGAGGTGCGTCGCGAAGAGACTTCACCACCCGGGCAGTGTCATCTGGGCGCGACCGCATGAAGGTCTTGCCCAGGATGGCCCTGAAGACCGCGTCGGCGAGCGGTATCGCACCAACGAGCCGATAGGCCCAGACCATCGGCACGGTCGTCATCCGTTGGCGGCGGCTCAGTGCGCACACCGGAGTCGCGATGGTCGCCACGCTGCGGAGCCGTTCGGGTGACTTGGCCGCCAGCGTCAGTCCGACATGGCCACCCCACGCGTTGCCTAACCAATCGACGGATTCGGGCACGCCCACGGCGTCGAGTACTTCGAACGCGGCGTCGGCACAGTCATCGAGTGCGAAATCGGCTGCTGGCCAGCCACTCTTGCCGTGCCCCGGGCCGTCAATGACGATCAGCCGTCGGTCCTGGAAGAGCAACGGCCGTAGCGGTGACCACGTTGTGGAATCGACGAAAAGGCTGTGCCAGAGCACGGCGGGGGGCCGTCGCCGTCCGTTTCGACGTGCAGCCGTCCGACCTTCGTATCAACCATGTGGTCTGTCAGCGTCATTTCAACCACCTCAATTACTTCGGAAACAGAAGTTTCGGTTTCCGTAGTGATGCGCCCGGAGTCGCGTGGCAACGGGTGCGAGGCCAGCGACGCCGGCCAGCCTGTCAGCGGTGTCGAAGCTGGGCACGTCGCCGTTGGTGGCGGCGAGCAGTTCGGCTCCCAGCAAAGGCCCGAGACCCGGCATGCTCACGATGATGGTGGCGAGTCGGTGCCGATAAAACGTCTCATCGATCATGGCGTCGACGTCAGCGAGTTCGGCGTCGAGGTCGACGGTATTTCGGGCTAGGCGTGCGACCACCGCGGCCGCGACGCGCTGTCGCGATGACCACGGTGCGTTGAGAGTCGGCGGCGATGGCGCGGGCTGCTGCGCGGTCGCCGGCTGGCGTTTAGTTTAGCTATCCGCCGTCACGGAGATACGTTACGCGACAGCACGTTTCACGGCGAAATGCCATAATCGCTGTTACAATCTGCTACAAAGTAACTCCGGCCAGTCAATCGGCTGCCGTTGCTGAATCGACTGCCCCTGCGCCGGTCAGAGCCTTGCTACGGAGCAGATAGATTGAGCCGACATCGACGGCGGGTGGATGCCCCCGCGCCCGACATCACCCCTGATCAACCTAGCGCTCTTCTGCTCTAGGGACCTGGCGGTAGCACTGGTGGCTGGCACACGTTAGTCACCGGATCCCACCACCAGCCGTTCTCACATAGCCGAGGCATAGGTGTCGTTACCAGTGGTGGCCTGCAGACGTCGGCGACCGGATCCCACCACCAGCCGTTCACGCATACCGGAGGTGGGGGCTCGCACACGTTGGCCAGCGGGTTCCACCACCAGCCGTTCTCGCATTGCGCCGAGCTGACTCCCGGTGTCGCGACCGTCACGATCGCCATCGGCGCTAAGGCGACCACGATGCCGGTTGCCAGACGACGAATCAACTTCCTCATGTGACCCTAAGGACCGTGCCCGACTTCGGTAGGGCTTCAGCTTATGCCGTGCCAGAACGGTGGAGGAAGCCCGTGCTCAGGCCGGGATTGTTAAGGCTGCCCCTACCCTTCGCCCATTACTCCGCCGGGACGCATCATTCCGCCGGGGGCCTTTTGATCCGCCGGGCCGCCAGTTCACCGCCGACGGGTGTCGAACCCTCGCAGCGCCTTGGCAGGTGGTTGGTTACGGCGTCGCGCCGGGGGCGGCGGCACTCCGATTCGCTCCTGACGCTTCCACGCCCCGGCGCTGCGGGAGCAGGCTCGATGCTCGGGCCCGCGGTACATTCCGAACTCCTTGGCCAGCGGGTGGTCGGTGTGTCCGAGGTCCCATGGCTCGGCCGGGTGGATCGGCTGTGCGCAGCGCCAACAGATCGCAGTGCCGGCGTCGACGACGCGCTTCACCTCCCGTCGCCGCAGCTGATGGGCCTGTCCATATCCTCTTTGAGTCGTCGTGAGCGCCGCCTGTCGTAGCGGCGGCAGTCTGCGACGCGCTGATCTGCGGGCCGCCATTATGACGGATCTCCCCGGCCCGTCACGCCAGGTTCGTGGCGGGCCGCAACTCGAGCCATGCGCGCAGCACGGCCTCGGGATCACCGTCGCGTTCGTCGGCTTCGCATAGGTCGCGAGCGATGGCTAGCAGTTCGCCGGGTGTCAGCCACGTCAGGGTGTAGTGGCTCGTTTCGAAAGCGGCGAACAGCTCAAGGAAGCGGTCCGGCCAGCACCGGATCACCAATCGCGCGCAACCGGTCACCCATGGCCACCATCCTGGCCGCCACCACCAACCAACATCGCCGGGCCGTCCCACCGTCGCCTGAAGACCGTCTCGCCGCAGCTCAGCTATGCGGCGAACGACCCGCCCCGCCGTTACGGCGTGGGTGGCCGCTCGGCGGTGACGAATAGGCTGCGCGGTGCCCCGTTTTCGAGGTCGTCGGGCAGGCTGCGGTGATGTCGGGCCATC
>JBKOYU010000064.1:0-3406 GCA_046725575.1 Actinomycetota bacterium
ACATCGTCGGGGCGACGCGGCTTTCACCGTCGTTACAGCTGGGTGTGTCGCCGCGCGGGGCGACGGCGCTGCTGGCCACGGCGCGGTCGTGGGCGTGGCTTTCCGGCCGTAACTACGTCACACCCGACGACGTCAAGGCGATGGCGCGCCCAACGCTGCGGCACCGGGTGTCGCTTCGACCTGAGGCCGAGCTCGAGGGGGCCAACCCCGACGGCGTGCTCGACGGCATACTCGCGGCCGTGCCGGTGCCGCGCTAGTGATCCTTACCGGCCGTGCCGGCCTGATCGCGGTGATCTGCGTTCTGCCGATCGCGGTTTCACCCTGGCCCGCAACCACTTTCGCCGTACTGCTGACGGCGTTGGTCGCGGTCGTCATCGTAGACGTAGCGCTGGCGGCCAGCACTCGCAGGCTGAGCTGCAGTCGGCTCGGCGAGACCGCCGCACGGCTGGGCCAGCCCGTCGACGCGGTGCTGGTCGTCGAGAACGCCGGCGGCGGGCGCTTCCGCGGACAGATCCGCGACGCGTGGGCTCCCAGCGCCCGCGCCGAGCCACACACACATAACGTTGATCTCGCTGCGGGCCAACAGGTTCGACTTGTCACACAATTGCGGCCGGTTCGCCGCGGCGATCAGCGCTCCGCGCTTGTCACGGCACGCTCCGTCGGGCCGCTGGGGTTGGCCGGTCGGCAGAGCTCTCATCGGGTGCCGTGGCAGATCCGTATCCTGCCGCCGTTCCTGTCGCGCAAGCATTTACCGTCGCGGCTGGCGAAGCTGCGGGAACTCGAAGGCATGACGCCGGTGCTGATCCGCGGTCAGGGCACCGAATTCGACTCGCTGCGCGAATATGTCATCGGCGACGACGTCCGATCCATCGACTGGCGCGCCACCGCCCGGCGCGCTGACGTGGTGGTGCGGACGTGGCGACCCGAGCGCGACCGTCGGGTGGTCATCGTGCTCGACACCGGCCGCACGTCGGCGGGCCGCGTCGGGGTCGACCCGACCGCAAGTGATCCCGGCGGCTGGCCCCGGCTGGACTGGTCGATGGACGCGGCACTGCTGCTGGCCGCGCTCGCAACACGCGCGGGTGACCACGTCGACTTCATCGCGCACGACCGGGTGACTCGCGCCGGGGTCTATAACGCGTCGCGCACCGAACTTCTCGCGCAGCTGGTGGACGCGATGGCGCCGCTGCAACCCGCGCTGGTGGAGTCCGACGCACGCGCGATGGTGGTCGCGGTGCAACGGCGGATCCGACGGCGGGCGCTTGTGGTCCTGCTGACAGATCTGAACGCGTCGGCGCTCGACGAGGGCTTGATGGCGGTGCTGCCGCAGCTGTCCGCCAAGCATCAGGTGCTGCTCGCGGCCGTCGTGGATCCGCGCGTCGAGCATCTTGCCGCGGGTCGCGCCGACGCGGCGCAGGTGTACGACGCCGCCGCGGCCGAACGAGCGCGCAACGACCGGCGGGCGATCGCGTCGCGGCTGCGGCGGTCAGGAGTCGACGTGGTGGACGCCGCGCCCGAGGAACTGGCACCCGAGCTCGCCGACCACTACCTGGCGATGAAGGCCAGCGGTCGGCTTTAACTCGTCGGGACGACGTCGGGGGCGTCGTCGACGTCGCCAGTCTCCCCCGCCCTTGCGGCCTTGCGGCCGAAGTGGAAAACGTAAGCAAGAAAGGCGATTTCGGCTGCCACACCGATGCCGATGCGAACAATGGTCGGCAGTGGCGACGGCGTCACCAGGGCCTCGATCAGCCCCGACACCAGCAGCACGCCGACAAGCCCGACGGCCACGGCCACCACCGCTCGGCCCTGTTCGGCGAGCACCTGACCACGCGGCCGGTTGCCAGGCGACACCACCGACCAGCCCAGCCGCATACCTACGGAGCCGGCCAGGAACACCGCCGTCAGTTCGAGCAGGCCATGCGGGGTGAGCAGACCCAGGAAGATGTCGGCCTTGCCGGCGTCAAACATGAACGCCCCGATCACGCCGAGGTTGAGCGCGTTCTGGAACAGCAACCACGGGATCGGGATGCCGAGCAGGATTGCGAAGCCGATGCACTGGACCGAGACCCACGAATTGTTCACCCACACCTGCAACGCGAACGACCCGGCGGGGTGCTCGCTGTAGTAGGACGCGAAGTCGTGGTTGACCAATTCCTCGATCTCGCTTGGGGTTTTGAGGCTGGACTGCACCTCATGGTTGCCCGACACCCATAGGGCGACCAGCACGACGACAAAGAAGAACGCCACCGCCGTGCCTAACCACCACCGCCAGGAGCGGTACGCAACCACCGGGAACGACACCGTCCAGAACCGGACGAACTCACTCCACAGCGGCGCGTGGGCGCCGGTCACCGCCGAACGTGCCTGCGCCACCAAGCCCGACAACCGGCCGATGAGCACCGAATCGGTTGATGCGCTGCGCACCATCGACAGGTGCGTCGACACCCGCTGGTACAGGTCGACCAGCTCGTCGACCTCCGCGCCCGTCAGTCGCCGACGCCGCCTCACCAGCGCCTCGAGCCGGTCCCACGTCGGGCGATGCGCCAGCACGAACGCGTCGACATCCACGTGGCAAATCCTAGTAGCGTGGGTCGGTATGGTCCGCCAGCACGAACCAGTGGTGACCGGGGACGCGGTGGTCCTGGATGTTCAGATCGCCCAGCTACCGGTTCGCGCGCTGTCGGCGATGATCGATCTCACCGTGGTGTTCATCGCCTACGTCATCGGCGTGCTGTTGTGGGCGAGCACGCTGGCGCAGTTCGACAGCGCGCTGTCGGCCGCGGTGCTGATCATCTTCACCGTGCTGTCCTTGGTGGGCTATCCGATCGCCTTCGAGACCGCGACCCGGGGCCGGTCGCTGGGCAAGATGGCGCTCGGGCTGCGGGTGGTGTCGGAGGACGGTGGCCCGGAACGCTTCCGGCAGGCGCTGTTTCGTGCGCTGGCCGGGGTGATCGAGATCTGGACATTCGCCGGCGGCCCTGCGGTGATCTGTAGCCTGCTGTCGCCCAAGGGAAAGCGCATCGGCGACATCTTCGCCGGCACGGTCGTGATCAGTGAGCGGGCGCCGCGGCTGACCCCACCCCCGCCGATGCCGCCTCAGCTGGCGTGGTGGGCGTCGTCGCTTCAGTTGTCGGGCCTCCGCCCCGATCAGGCCGAGCTGGCTCGCCAGTTCCTTTCCCGCGCATCGCAATTGGATCCTGGGGTCCGCGATCAAATCGCCTACCGGATCACCGGCGAGGTCGTCGCCCAGATATCGCCGCCGCCCCCGCCCGGCGTGCCGCCACAACTGGTGCTGGCCGCGGTGCTGGCCGAGCGGCATCGCCGCGAACTGGCAAGGATGCGTCCGCCGCCACCACCGGCTGGTCCCCCGCCGCAGTGGCCGGCGCAGCCCGCGTACCAGCAGCCG
>JBKOYU010000563.1:0-6579 GCA_046725575.1 Actinomycetota bacterium
CTCCTGCAGCTCAGCGCGGCTGGTGCAACCGAATCCGACGTGGTCCAGCCCCGCCCGGAATTCAGTGAATCGCCCGCCTTCGATTTCCTGGTCGTGCTGGTGGATGCCGAACAGCGTGCCATTGTCGAAGGCCCAGACCAGGTGTCGGAAACCTGCGTCGGTGTGCTCGTCGAGCACCGGATCGGCACCAATCAGCGCTTGGTACCAGGGACCGCTGACGCCGAGATCGCGCACGGTGAGCGCGACATGGTTGAGCGCCGGGAAGGCCATCGTGGACTCCTTACTGTTCACATCACGAAGACGTGCTAGATACGTCGCCGGGCGGCGCCCGGTTCACCTGTGATCATCGGCCCTGCTGCGGATGAACGCGAAGATCTTTGCTTGTCCAGGCAACTGTAGGCGAGTCAGACGATTCGCCTGCCGCGGCGCGCCCGGGCCCGCATGTCGCGCAGGTACAGCTCGTAGCCGAGGATCCAGACCTCACGTGGAATGACCCGATCCGCGAGCCGCAGCGCCGTGAGCAGCCATTCGAACTTGCGCTGTTTACCGGCGGTCCACGACAGCCGCATCTGCGCCCGGAACTCGGCCGGCAGGAATCCCGCCGTCGCGAACAGGTTGAATCGCCCGGCCAGCAGTCGCAACGGGGCGGGCAGGAACGTCATCGCTGCCACGCCGCGCAAATGCTCGCGCACCGGCGGGTCGATCCGAAGGTCGTCGAGCGACCGCTTCCAGAATTCGTCGAACGCGGTCCGATCGGCTGGCCACATGTCGTCGCGGACCTGCAGCGTGGTGCCCAGCTTCTTGGCGTCCTGGTACACCGCTTCGGCGGAGTCATCGTCGAGGGGCCCGTAGAGGAACTCGTGCTGGTCGACGTAGTAGCGATACAGGCAAGCGGCCACCCAGAGCTGCAGGCGCGGGTCGAATGCGTTGTAGGACACCGGACTTGACGTCGTCGAGCGGACCAGTGCGTGCACCCTGTCGACCTCGCCGCGGATCAGCGCGCGATCCGCATCCGTGCCGAGGGTGGCCGCGGCGAGGTAAGTCCCGGTGGTGCGGGCCCGCTTGAACGGATGCTTGTAGACGTTGCCACTGTCCACCGGACTCTCCAGCACGCCGTATCCGACCGCAGGCGACGCCAGCTGCATGATCACGTTCGCCGCAGGCAGCAGGACCGCGGCGGGGTTCAGCAAATCGACGACCCGGGTCGGGTGCGCCGGCGGACCCAGCCTCATGAATCCGAGTAGACCACTTGTGAGACGCTCCCGGGGTGTTTGCGCCAGCATGTCGAGGCCGGGTCGCGGGGATCGCGGCCGGCTACTTCGCCGACGTGCTGTTCGGCGATCCTCCTCGCGGACATCCCGTGGCGCTGTTCGGCGGCGGCGCAGCGGCTTTGGAACAGCTGACCTACGCCGATTCCCGGCGCGCCGGGGCGCTGTACTCCGGGACACTGCTCGGGGCCCTCGGCGCACTCGGCGTCGCCGTCGAGTCGGCGGCCCGGCGGCGCGGGCCGGGGTGGACCGCCGTGGCCACGGCCGCTACCACGTTTGTCGCACTCGGCGGAACGTCGTTGAGCCGCACTGGCCATCGGATGGCGGGCCTCCTGGACGCCGGAGATGTCGCAGGGGCCCGGCGGCTGTTGCCGTCGCTGTGCGGACGCGACCCCGCCGCGCTCGACTCGGCCGGGCTGGCGCGGGCAGCACTCGAATCCGTCGCCGAGAACACCTCCGACGCACACGTCGCGCCGGTGTTGTGGGCGGCGGTAGGCGGAGTGCCCGCGGTGCTGGTGTACCGCGGCGCCAACACGCTGGACGCAATGATTGGCAACCGGTCGCCGCGCTACGTGCGATTCGGCTGGGCTGCAGCACGTTTCGACGATGCCGCCAACTTCATCGCGGCCCGTGTGACGGCCCTGCTCGTGGCGCTGTGCGCACCTCTGGTGGGCGGGTCACCCGCCGAAGCGCTACGTGCGTGGCGCCGCGACGCGGCCCGCCACCCCAGCCCCAACGCGGGTGTGGTGGAGGCCGCGTTCGCCGGAGCGCTGGGCGTCCGGCTCGGCGGACCGACGCAGTACGCCCACGAACTGGAGATCAGGCCGACGCTCGGCGACGGCCGAGCGCCCGAGGTCGCGGATCTCGCCCGGGCGGTGCGGCTGTCGCGGCTTGTCCAGGCCGCGGCCGTCGCGGTCTTGCTCAGCGCCGTCGGCCGTATCGGTCGGCGAGCTTCTGCTCGGTCGTGAGTGGAGCGGAGGGGGCGTCCGACGCAGCGGCCCTCTCCCGTCGGCGCTGCCGAATCTCGGCGTACACGAAGTAGCCCAACAGAATCGGGGCCACAATGCCGAATGCGATCCATTGGATGCCGTACGACAGGAATGGACCGGCATCGAGCTGTGGCAAGGCGATTACGCCAAGGCCGCCGGGCTGATCCTCGACCAGTTGCACATACGACCCCGTCAGCGGGACGCGGGTGAGGGCTGAGATCTGCGCCGTGTTGATCGAATACACCTGCTGCGCCCCGTCCTGGCGGAACGGATTCTTTCCTTGCACAACCGGTTCGGAGTCGCGCAGCCGCGCGGTGATCGTCACCGTGCCGGTCGGTGGAGACGCAATCGTCGGCACCTTCGAGCCCTGCACGGGCCGCACGTATCCGCGGTCGACCAGCACCCCGGGGCCGCCGTGGACGGCGAACGGTGTCAGCACCTCGAATGCAGGATCACCGTCGATGACGCGAAGCCGCGCCAGCACCTGCCCATCGGGTAGGTAGTGTCCGGTCGCCGTCACCCGTCGCCACTGAGCGTCCGGAGCCGACGAATCCTGTTGCGGCAGAAGGGTTTGCAGCGGCACCGGTTCGGCGCTCATCGAGTTCGAGATCTGGGCGTTCTCCCGCGACGTCTTGGTGTTCTTGCCCAGCTGCCAGGGCGCCAACACGGTGAAGCACAGGTAGGCGAACGCGATCACCACGACGAACACGGCCAGCCACGCCGGCCGCAATAGAAAGGCCCAGCGCTGGACTGTTTTTCGCGTCTTCACTGCGTTCATCGCCGCATTAGCTCGCGATTCCCCGGCCGGCCAGCTGTTCGTCCACCCAGTCGTGCAGCCCGGGCAACGCCGCCTCGATCACGGCGAACACGTCTTCGAAGTCGTCCTGGGTGCCGTAGTACGGGTCTTCGACGTCGACGGCGTGCGCGCCTGACCGCGGATCAAATGACCGCAGCATCCGGATCTTGTTTGGGGGAACCCCCATTTCGCGCAGCATCCGCATGTGGTTGCGGCCAAGAGCGACGACGAGGTCGGCGGACAGGTGCTCGTTGCCGATCTGGGCGGCGCAGTGCGCGGTGGGGTAGCCATGTGCGCGCAGGACGTGGGAGGCCCGGTGGTCGGCGTCGTCGCCGGCGTGCCAGCCTCCGGTTCCGGCGCTGGTGACTCGTACCGCGTCGGACAGGCCGCGCTCCTTGATCTGGTGGGCGAACATCTTCTCCGCCATCGGCGAGCGGCAGATGTTGCCCGAGCAGATGAACGTGACGTGCAGCGGTTCAGACACCCAGCACCTCACGAAGGTCGTCGATGGAACAGACGTGCGCTAACGCGCTCACGGCGCGCGGGTCCGCGAAGTCCTTGCGTCCGTACCCCCAGCCGACCACGACAGTGTCAATGCCGTGGTCGGCCGCGCCCTCGACGTCGTGTGACCGGTCGCCGACCATCAACACGCGGTCGGGCAGCGGACGCAGTTGGGCGAGCGCATGCGCGACGACGTCGGACTTGGTTGCCCGGGAGCCGTCGACGCTGGCGCCTGCAATGACCTCGAAATGCCCGTCGAGTCCGAAGTGCGCGAGGATCCGCCGCGCCGTCGGCTCCGCCTTCGAGGTGGCCACCGCCAACCGCACGCCGGCGGCCCGCAGGTCGGCCAGCAGGCCGGCAATGCCGTCGAAGAGCCTGTTCATCGCCCAACCCCGGGTGCTGTAGTCCGCGCGGTAGGCGGCGATCGCGGCGTCCGCGTCCTCGCCGAGCCCCATCTCGCGCAGCGTGTGATGCATCGGCGGGCCGACGATGCGGCTGGCCAGATCACCGTCGGGCACCACGGCACCGACCTCGCCCAGTGCATGCCGGAAGCTGGACACGATGCCCTGCGCCGAATCGGTCAGGGTGCCGTCGAGGTCGAAGATCACCAGCTGCGGGCGCGCCGCGACGGTACGGCGCAGGGTTTCTGTCACGACTCCATTGTCGCCGACGTCTACTGTCGTGCTGTGGCCAGTCAATCCCGTGCCGCCGCGCGCTACCACGGCGACCAGGCCGCGGCGGCCGGCATCCTCGACTTCGCCGTCAATGTCCGCGCCTCCGAGCCGCCGTCGTGGCTGGTTGACCGGCTGACCGCCCGGATGGCCGAACTCGGCAGGTATCCGAGCGCCGCCGATGAACGCCGCGCCGTGCAAGCCGTCGCCGCCAGGCACGCACGCAGCGTCGACGACGTGGTCTTGCTGGCCGGGGCGGCCGAGGGTTTCGTGCTGCTGGCCGGCCTGCGTCCCCGGCTGGCCGCGCTGATCGCGCCGTCGTTCACCGAGCCCGAAGCGGCCCTTGCTGCGGCCGGCGTCCCGTTCCGCCATGTCGTGCTGGTGCCGCCGTTCGGCCTGGCCGGTGCCCGCGTGCCGGATGAGGCCGACCTGGTCGTGGTCGGCAACCCGACCAACCCGACGTCGGTGCTGCACTCCCGCGACGAGATCCTGGCGTTGCGCAGGCCGGGCCGCATCGTGGTGGTCGACGAGGCGTTCGCCGACGCGATCTCCGGTGAGCCGGCCTCGCTGGCGGGGGTGGCGCTTCCCGACGTGGTGGTGCTGCGCAGCCTGACCAAGACGTGGGCGCTGGCCGGGCTGCGCGTCGGCTACGCGCTGGGCCCCTCAGATGTCCTGGACCGGATGACCGCGCGGCGCCCGCATTGGCCGCTGGGCACGCTGCAGTTGGAAGCGATAGCCGCCTGTAGCTCACCGGAGGCGGTGGCCGAGGCCGAGCGCGGCGCGCGACGGCTGGCGACGCTGCGCGCCGCGATGGTGGCCGGCTTGACTAGCATCGGCCTGGATGTCATCGACGGTTGTGCCCCCTTCGTCCTGTTCACCGTGCCGGACGCCGAGTTGATGCGAAAGCACTTGGACGGCAAGGGCATCGCCGTGCGGCGGTGTGACACGTTCGTCGGGCTGGACGGCGAGTTCCTGCGCGCCGCGGTACGCCCGGACTGGCCGGTGCTGGTCGACGCGATCGCCGAGTTCACTGCGATGAGCGGCTTGCGCGAAGAGCGGATGACACCGTGAGCGTGCCGTTGGCCGACATCATCGATGTGCTCGATGCGGCGTATCCGCGTCGGCTGGCGCAGGACTGGGATTCGGTGGGCCTGGTCTGCGGCGATCCCGGCGAAACCGTCGAGACCGTGACGGTCGCCGTCGACGCCACCGCTGCTGTCGTCGCCGAGGTGCCCGACCGCGGGCTGCTGCTGGCGCATCACCCGCTGCTGCTGCGTGGCGTCGACACCGTCGCCGCCAGCACGGCCAAGGGCGCCCTCGTGCACCAGATGATCCGCACCGAACGTGCATTGTTCACCGCCCACACGAACGCCGACGCGGCCTCGCCGGGAGTGTCCGACGCGCTCGCCGACGCGCTGGGGCTGACCGTCGAAGAGGTGCTGGCGCCGATCTCGGTGGGAGCCGACCTGGACAAGTGGGTGGTCTTCGTGCCGGCCGAAAACGCCGACGCGGTGCGGGAGGCGATGTTCGCCGCGGGCGGAGGGCACATCGGCGACTATTCGCACTGCAGCTGGAGCGTGCCGGGCATCGGACAGTTCCTGCCGCAGAAGGGCGCGTCGCCGACGGTCGGCAGCGTCGGCACCGTCGAACGGGTGCCCGAGGACCGGGTGGAGGTGATCGCGCCGACGCGGCTGCGCGCGCATGTGCTGGCCGCGATGCGGACCGCGCACCCGTATGAGGAGCCCGCCTTCGACATCTACGCGTTGGCCGCCGTGCCGGGCGATGTGGGATTTGGCCGCGTCGGTGCGCTGTCGAGGCCGGAGCCGTTGTCCGCGTTCGTATCCCGGGTGCACGATGCGCTGCCCGGCACCTCGTGGGGCGTGCGGGCGTCGGGGGATTCGGAGGCCACGGTGTCGCGGGTCGCGGTGTGCGGGGGCGCGGGTGACTCCCTGCTCGACACGGTGGCGGGCGCGGGTGTGCAGGCCTACGTCACCGCCGATCTGCGGCATCATCCCGCTGACGAGCACAGGCGCGCATCGGATGTCGCGCTGGTCGACGTCGCTCATTGGGCCAGTGAATTCCCGTGGTGTACGCAGGCGGCCGATCTGCTGCGCAGCCATTTCGGCGACTCGCTGCCGGTGCGGGTGTCGGCGGTACGCACCGATCCGTGGAATGTCGAGAGAAACGAAACATGAAAGCTGAAGTAGTTCAACAACGTTCGTTGCTCGAGCTTGCTGAGCTCGACGCTGAGCTGAGCCGCATCGATCACCGGGCGAAGAATCTGCCTGCACAGCGGCAACTCGAACAGGCCCAGTCGGCGCACCGTGAGGCGAACGACCGCCTCGCCGCTGTGC
>JBKOYU010000870.1:0-4587 GCA_046725575.1 Actinomycetota bacterium
TCGTGATCAACGTGATCATGACGGCCATCGGAGTGCGGGTGCTCGTGCGATGAGCACCCGAAGGCGAGCGCGAGTGAGGATCGCAGCGAGGCACGAGTCCCCGAAGACGACCGCGAGTGAGGATCGCAGCGAGGCACGAGCGAGGACCGGAGCGAGCGGGAGACGAGGAAACGGCCGAGGACCGGAGCGAGCGGGAGACGAGGAAACGGCCGAGGACCGGAGCGAGTGGGAGTCGAGGCATGACCATCGAATCCGAACAGCGCGTACTGCGCGAGGTGGTCCTCGACCAGCTGACCACCGGAGAGATCCGGGCATACCGAATGTGGTTGCCGCCGTTGGCCGATCCGACGCCGGTGAACGAGCTCGTCGAGCGCGACCGGCAACGGCAGCCGCTGCGGTTCGGGCTCGGCATCATGGATGAGCCGCGCAGGCACCGTCAGGAAGTCTGGGGCATTGACGTGTCGGCGGCCAGCGGCAACATCGCCGTCGGCGGCGCCCCGCAGACCGGTAAGTCGACTTTCCTGCAGACGCTGGTGTTGTCGGCCGCGGCCACGCACACCCCGAGACAGGTGCAGTTCTACTGCGTCGACTTCGGCGGTGGCGGCCTGATGTACCTGGAGGACCTGCCGCACGTCGGCGGCGTCGCGACGCGTTCCGAGCCCGACCGGGTGAACCGCGTCGTCGCTGAGATGAAAGCCGTTCTGCGCCAACGTGAAAGCATGTTCAAGCAGCACCGGGTCGGGTCGATGGCCGCCTACCGGCAGATGCGTGAAGACCCGAACCATCCGGCGGCGGCTGACCCGTTCGGCGATGTGTTCCTTGTCATCGACGGGTGGCCTGCCTTTGTGGCCGAGTTCCCAGACCTGGAGCCCGTCGTGCAGGACCTCGCCGGGCAGGGGCTGGCCTTCGGCGTGCACACCATCATCTCCACGCCGCGCTGGACCGAACTGAAATCACGTGTGCGCGACTACCTGGGCACCAAGATCGAGTTCCGGCTCGGCGACGTGAACGAAACCCAGATCGACCGGATCACCCGCGAGATCCCGGCCAACCTGCCGGGCCGCGCGGTGTCGATGGAGAAGCATCACCTGATGATGGGGGTGCCGCGGCTCGACGGTGTGCACAGCGCCGACAACCTCGTCCCGGCGATCTCGGAGGCGGTGCAGATCATCGCCGCCCGCAACGTCGAGCAGGCGCCGCGCGTGCGGGTGCTGCCGGAGCGCATCTATCTGCACGAGCTGGATCCGCACCCACCGGGCCCGGACGCCGACTACCGCACCAGGTGGACCGTGCCGCTTGGCATTCGGGAGTCGGACCTGTCGGTGGCCTACAACCACATGCACATGACGCCGCACCTGCTGATCTTCGGCGCCCCGAAGTCCGGCAAGACCCGGATTGCGCACGCGGTGGCGCAGGCGATCTGCGAACGCAACAGCCCCTCGCAGGTGCGTTTCATGCTCGCCGACTACCGGTCGGGTCTGCTCGACGCGGTGCCCGAGGGTCACCTGCTGGACGCGGGCGCGGTCAACCGCAACAACGCGACGCTCGAGGGGGCGATCAAGGCACTGGCAGTCAACCTGCAGAAGCGGCTGCCGCCGCCCGACCTGACCACCGCGCAGCTGCGGTCGCGGTCGTGGTGGACGGGCCCCGACGTGGTGCTCCTGGTCGACGACTGGCACATGATCGTCGCGGCCAGCGCGGTGGTTCCGCCGATGGCGCCGCTGTTCCCACTGTTGCCCGCGGCAGCGGACATCGGGCTGCACATCATCGTGACGTGCCAGATGAGTCAAGCTCACCGCGCCACCATGGACAAATTCGTCGGGGCAGTGTACGGAGCCGGGTCGCCGACCATGTTCCTGTCCGGTGAGAAGCAGGAGTTTCCCTCCAGCGAGATCAAGCTCAAGCGGCGTCCTCCGGGCCAGGCGTTTCTCGTCACGCCGGATGGAAAAGAAGTGATCCAGGCCGCCTACGTGGATCCACCGGAAGAAGAAGTGTCGGCAGCACCCCGCAGGGGCGGTTAAGATATGACCAGGGCGCTCAGCAAAGCCAAAGGCGATACGCCAGCAAAGGGATCGGGGGGAATGATTCCGGTGCGGTTAGGCAACTGTTGTTGGGCTGCGAACAAAAGAGTATGCAGGGTTTTCGGAACGAGTAAGGAGTAACCGCAAATGCAACCCATGGAGCACAATCCCGGGGCTGTTGGGCTCGGCGCACAGGTAGTCGCAAATGGTGCCCGGGGCTTGGCGTCCGGCACGACGGCCTCGGCCGCGGTGACCGCCTTGGTGCCTGCCGGCGCCGAAGAGGTTTCCGCCATGGCGGCGGCGGCCTTTGCCGCCGAGGGCGTCGAGACCCTGGCTCACAACACCTTTGCGCAGGAAGAGCTTTCGCGAGCGGGTACGGCGTACATGGAGGCTGCAGGCATCTACACCGCGGTCGACGGCGCGAACGCCGCCGCTCTGTCATAGCCGTATTCGAACAGGCAAATCTGGGTTCATAGTCGATCATGATCTGGCACGCGATGCCGCCCGAGTTGAACACCGCGCGGCTGATGCTGGGCGCCGGTCCTATGCCGATGCTCCAAGCAGCCGCGGGGTGGGAGGCGTTCGCGATCGAGCTGGAAACCCAAGCCGACGAATTGGCTGCGAGCCTGGCCGCATTGAGTTCGGCATGGAGCGGAACGGCAAGCGAGCGCGCCGTTGCTGCAACCATGCCGATGGTCGTCTGGCTACGCACTGTGTCCGCGCAAGCGCAAAAGCGGGCGGCGCAGGCGACGGCGCAGGCGGACTCCTACAGCCTGGCGATGGTGACGACACCGCCGATCCCGGAGATCGAGGGAAACCACATCACCCACGCCGTCCTGGAGGCGACGAACTTCCTCGGTATCAACACGGTGCCGATCGGGGTCAACGAGTTCGACTACTTCGTGCGGATGTGGAATCAGGCGGCCGGCGCGATGGACGTCTATGCCGCCGAGACGGCGCTGAACATCCTGTTCGAGCCCATCATGCCGATGAAGCCGATCGTCATTCCGGGCGTGGGGGAGTCTGCGGCGGGCGCTGCGTTGGGACAGGCCGCGGCCATGACCGCAGGGGCCGTCGCGCGCGAAACCGCGATCGCGCACGCCGGTGCGCAGGCCACCGTCGAATCGGCAGGGCTGCAGGCCGGGCGGGGTGCGGCGCAGGCCAACCAGATGGCTACCACCGCCGAGGGGCAGGCGCAAAGGACGCAGAACGCACAACAGTTCGGCCAGCAGGACCAGATGCAGCAGGGTGCACAGCAAGCGATGCAGATGGGCATGCAGGTGGCGTCCCAGTTGGGATCCACGCTCGGGCAGCTGCCGCAGCAGGCCAGCCAGATGGTCATGCAGCCGATGCAGCAGCTGACCCAGCCGCTGCAACAGGTGACGTCGATGTTCAGCCAGATGGGTGGCCTCGGCGACAAGGCCCAGATGGGACTGATCGGGGCCAGCCCGCTGTCGAACCATCCACTGGCCGGCGGTTCGGGTGCAGGCGCCGGAGCCGGGTTGGTGCGGGCGGCATCGCTACCCGGTGCCGGCGGAACGGCGGCGCGCACCCCGCTGATGTCGAAGCTCGTCGGGGCCGAGATCGAGCCGACGGTGTCGCCGGTGTCCGTGGCGACGGGCGCCGCGGCGGGTGCGAGGGCCGCCGGTCTCGCACCGGTCGGCTCGGGCGGCGGCGCGGGGCCGATGGGAATGATGGGCCACGGCGCGAAGAGCGGCGGTTCTAAGCAAGGGCTGACGGCACCGTCGCTGCTCCCCTACGACCTAGCCGAAGACGAAGAAGACGACTGGTAGTCGACCACAAGACTTCCCGGCCAAAGGGTCGGAAAGACTCGCCATTCCGTGGTGAGGACACGCAGAAGAGAAGGAAGTTATCCAGCATGGCACAGATGAACACCGATGCCGCTGTCCTCGCCAAGGAGGCAGCGAATTTCGAGAGGATCTCCGGCGAACTCAAGGGCGTCATCGCGCACGTCGAGTCGACCGCGGGCGCGCTGGCCGGGCAGTGGCACGGTCAGGCCGGCACCGCTGCTCAGGCGGCGTTGATGCGTTTCCACGAGGCGGCAGCTCGCCAGGTTCAGGAGCTGAACGACATTTCGGCCAACATCCACACCTCGGGTGTGCAGTACACCTCGACCGACGAGGACCAGTCCTCGACGCTGTCGTCGGCAATGAACCTGTAAGCACCTCTGACCAACTACCACCTATAGAAACGGAGCAAAAATATGACCGAACAGGTGTGGAACTTCGCCGGCATCGAAGGCGGAGCGAGCGAAATCCAGGGATCCGTGGCGACCACCGCGGGCCTGCTCGACGAGGGCAAGGGTTCCCTCGCGGCGCTTGCCGCGGTCTGGGGCGGCACCGGTTCCGAGGCCTACCAGGCTGTCCAGATGCGCTGGGACAGCACCTCAGCGGAGCTGAACTCGGCACTGCAGAACCTCGCATCGACGATCAGCGAGTCCAGTGCGACGATGGCTCAGACCGAAGCCGGCGTTACCGGGATGTTCGCATAACACGACGGAGCACGCGGGTGGGCGGGCTGGACCGTGCGGCCGGTCTCGCCCACC
>JBKOYU010000409.1:0-14548 GCA_046725575.1 Actinomycetota bacterium
CTTCCGTCACCGGGCGCCCGGCATGCCGTATGCGCACCCGACCATCGAGCACTTCTCGCCGTTGTTCGTTGCGCTCGGGGCATCCAGCGAGCCCGGGCAATCGCCTAAACAGGTCATCGACGGCTATTGGATGGGTCTTGCAAAACGCTCCATTGAACTCGTCTGACGGCAATACCGTTGAGGCATGACGACGCTTGACCCGAACACCGACACCAGCGAGGAATTCGTCGAGCGCATGGTCGGCGCGATCGACAGCGCCAGCCTGGCCATCTTGCTGTCGATCGGGCATCAGACCAAGCTGTTCGACACGCTGGCCGAACTCCCGCAGGCCACCAGCTCACAGATCGCCGACGCCGCCGGGCTCAACGAACGCTACGTGCGGGAGTGGCTGGGCGGCATGGTCACCTGCCGCGTCGTCGATTACGACCCTGCTTCTCAGACGTATTCACTCCCTGGCCATCGCGCCGCGGTGTTGACCCGCGCCGCCGGGCCCGACAACCTCGCCCGGGTCGCACAGTTCATCCCGCTGCTCGGCGAGGTTGAGCAGAAGGTCATCGGCTGCTTCCACAATGGCGGCGGGTTGGCCTACAGCGAGTACCCGCGCTTCCACAAGCTGATGGCCGAGGAGAGCGGCGAGGTGTTCGACGCCGCGCTCGTCGACGTCATCCTCCCGATGGCCGAGGGTCTGCCCGAACGCCTCCGAGGGGGCGTCGACGTCGCAGACATCGGATGTGGCAGTGGCCATGCCATCAACGTGATGGCACAGGCGTTCCCGGCCAGCCGGTTCACCGGCATCGACTTCTCCGACGAGGGCCTGGCCGTGGGCGCCGCGGAGAGTGAACGGCTAGGGCTGACCAACGCGTCGTTCGTTCAAACCGATGTCGCGACCCTCGACGTTGTCGACGCTTACGACGTGATCACGGCCTTCGACGCGATCCACGACCAAGCCCATCCCGCACAGGTGCTGGCCAACATATACCGCGCGCTTCGACCCGGCGGTGTCTTCCTCATGGTGGACATCAAGGCCTCCAGCTGCCTTGAGGACAACGTCGGTGTCCCGTTCGCCTCCTACCTGTACACCGTCTCGACAATGCACTGCATGAGCGTGTCGCTCGGGCTGGACGGCGACGGGTTGGGCACCGTGTGGGGACGCCAGCTGGCCACGTCGATGTTGGCCGACGCCGGCTTCGGTGAGGTGCAGGTCCGTGAGTTCGAGTCAGACCCGATCAACTTCTACTACGTCGCGCGCAAGTAGGCCGCCGGAGCATCCACAGAAATACCGATACGCCACCGCGGAAAATCCACCGTTCTCCCGATGTGGCCACCGGGCCCGCGTTCATACGCTCCCAAGCATGAACGAGAACCCAAATGTCACGACGGTCAACCGGATGACCCAAGCGGTCTTCAACGGCGACAAGGAGACCCTGAACTCGATATTCGCCGACGAGTTCATATTCCACCTGCGGGCCCCCATCGCCACGGCGGGCGACCACGCCGGGGTCGACGGTCTACTCGGGGCCATCGGCGCCATCTTCGAAGCCACCAATGGGGACGTGAAGCTCGAGCAGAAGTTCTGCATCGGCACCGACGGATGGGCCGCCGAGTGGGAGCACGCCGTGCTCGGCCGCCACGGCAAATCGCTCGAATCCGACAACGCGTTCGTCTACCGGTTCACCGGCGACCGGATCGCGGAGATGTGGATGTTCGTGGGGGCCGACCCCGGCCTGGCCGCGGCGTTCTTCGCCTGACCCGGAGGTGTTGTGCGAGTTCGCGCACGTCGCCGTGCCACATCGACCACACTGGAAGCGTGGTCGCGTGGGACGACGAATACCGCCGACTCGCCGCCCGTGAGGCGGAGAAGCCGCTTGACGTCGACGAAATCGACCGGCTGGCCACGGCCGCATACATGACGGGTCGCGACCGGGAAAGCTTCGACGCCTGGGCCCGGGGTCATCACCGCTGCCTCGAAGAGGGACACCCCATCCGGGCCACTCGGTTCGGGGTCCGGCTGGCCCAAGCGCTCGGATTCACCGGCGACATCGCGCGCAGCAGCGGATGGGTGAAGCGCTCGCAACGGGTACTCGACGACGCCGGCATCGACTGTGTCGAAAGGGGATTCGTCGAACATGTCGCCGGCATGTGCCGCATCTTCGAAGACGGCGACATCGTAGCCGCGCATGCGGCCTTCAGGCGGGCCACGACAATCGGGGAGAAGTACCGCGACCCCGAACTGCTCACATTCGCGCGCATCGGCGAGGGGCGGTGCCTCGTCTACCTCGGTGAGGTCGCGGAGGGTCTATCGCTGCTCGACGAGGCGATGGTGTCGGTCGAGGCCCGCGAGATCCCGGCTATGGCCGTAGGAGATGCGTACTGCACTGTGGTCGACGCCTGCCACGAATTGTTCGACGTTCGCCGATGCGAACTGTGGACCGACTCGTTCACCCGCTGGTGTGACGCGCAGCAGGGCCTCGTCCTCTACCGCGGTCACTGCCTGCTGCACCGCGCTGAACTGCTGATGCTCCATGGCGCCTGGTCCGACGGCGTCGAGGTCGCCCACGCCGCGTGCGCGGGACTTTGCGAACCGATGAATGCGCGGACGCTCGGCGGCGCGCATTACATCGAAGCGGAATTGCACCGGCTGCGAGGTGAATTCGCGCTTGCGGAGCGGGCCTACGAACTTGCCAACTCACACGGGTGCCAGCCACAGCCGGGGATGGCACTGATGAGGTTGGCGCAGGGCCGCGTCGATGTCGCGGCCGCGCAGATGCGGCGACGGCTTGCCGAATCGGATCGGCCCATCGACCGCGCCCGCATCTTGTGCGCCGCACCCGAGATCCTGATCGCCGCAGACGATCTCGAGGGTGCTCGAGTGGCTGCCGACGAGTTGGCTTCCATCGCAATCAAACTCGGCTCGCCACTTCTGCGCGCTCACGCCGCTTTCGGCACGGGCTCCGTGCTGCTCGCCGCCGGCGACCCTTGCGGCGCGCTGGCCGCGTTACGCCGCTCCGTCGACGACTGGGTGGAGCTGCGCGCTCCATACGAAGAGGCGCGCACTCGGTTGTTGATCGCCGACTCCTGCCGAGTCCTTGCCGATTTCGACGGCGCCGAAATGGAGCGGCGCGTCGCCGGTTCGATTCTTGAGACGCTTGGCCGAACCGTGTCGCAGCCGCAAGACGGCGCGGGGGCTCTCACGACGCGCGAGACGGAGGTGTTAGCGCTCGTCGCGCAGGGCAAGACCAACAGGGCCATCGCGGCGGAGCTGTCCATCAGCGAGAAGACCGTCGCCAGCCACCTCAACCACATCTTCACCAAGCTCGGACTCCCGTCCCGGTCGGCCGCGACGGCCTACGCGTATCAACACGACCTGATGGCATAGGCTCGTGTCGATGTCCGCCCTCCACGGCATGGCCGACTGGCCGGTCGAATCCGCTGCCGCTGCCGTTGTCGCCCCGTCGGGTGTGGTCGCGGAATACGGCGACACGAGGCAGCGCTTCGCGCTGGCGTCGGTGACCAAACCGCTCGTCGCCCGTGCGGCGCACATCGCGATCGAAGAGGGCGTCGTCGAACTCGACACCGAAGCCGGCCCTCCCGGCTCCACGGTCCGCCATCTGCTCGCGCACGCCGCGGGGTACGCGATGCAGTCGCCGGAGCTGATGGCCAAACCTGGCCAGCGCCGGATCTACTCCAACTACGGATTTCAGGTGCTCGCCGAGACGATCCAGCGAGCCTCGGGCATCGAATTCGGGCAGTATCTGGCCGAGGCGGTGTTCGAGCCGCTCGGGATGACCGATTCCGCGCTGGAGGGCGGTGTGGAAGCGGCGGGATTCGGGGCGGCGTCGACGGTCGCGGACCTGTCGGCCTTTGCCGGCGACCTGCTGCGGCCGAATTCGGTCTCGCCGCAGATGCACGCCGATGCCATTGACGTGCAGTTTCCGGGTCTGACGGGGGTGTTGCCGGGTTTCGGGGTGCAGCGGCCCAACGACTGGGGTCTTGGCTTCGAGATCAGAGACGCGAAGTCGCCGCACTGGACCGGATCGTCCAACTCAGGCCGCACGTACGGGCATTTCGGCCAGTCAGGGACGTTTTTGTGGGTCGATCCGGGCGTGGATCTGGCGCTCGTGGTGCTGACCGACCGCAACTTCGGGGAGTGGACGTACTCGTGTTGGCCAGCGCTGTCTGACGAAGTGCTGAGAGAATTCGGGGCAGACTAGCGCAACACGGGTCTCACAAGGCACAATAGACACGCACGACACAGCTGTAATTCGGATTCACCAGAGCGTTGGGGAAGACGTCCCTCGTGGAACCGAAGGAGCAGCAGATGCGTGCAGCGAGCCAATTCGCCGACGCGGCGATGGGTGTGGTGTACGTCCACGCCTCACCCGCGGCGGTATGCCCGCATGTCGAGTGGGCGTTGTCGTCGACCCTTCAGGCACGGGCGAACCTCAAGTGGACACCGCAACCCGCCATGCCGGGACAGCTGCGCGCGGTCACCAACTGGATCGGGCCGGTCGGCACGGGGGCCCAACTGGCCAACGCGCTGCGCTCGTGGTCGGTGCTGCGGTTCGAGGTGACCGAGGACCCGAGCGCAGGCGTCGACGGGCACCGCTGGTGCCACACTCCGCAGCTGGGACTGTGGAGCGGCGCGATGAGCGCCAACGGCGACGTGATGGTCGGCGAGATGCGGCTGCGCGCTCTGATGGCGTCAGGGGCCGACGTACTCGCCGCCGAGCTCGACTCTGTGCTCGGCACCGCGTGGGACGAGGCGCTCGAGCCTTACCGCGACGGCGGGGACACTGCGGAGGTCAGCTGGCTGAGCCGGGGCGTGGGCTAGCGGCGCCCGGCGGCGAAGTCGTGGATGCTCGCGATGGTCGCCTCGTACACATCAGCCAGATGCGCCGGAAACATCATGTCGCCGCCGTGGCAGAGCCCTGGCACGGTTCGCAGTTCGGCGTCAACGCCGGCACGCTTGAGTTTCCGGTAGTAGGCGACGCCTTCGTCGCGTAGCGGATCCAATTCGTCGACCGAGATGAGATGCGGTGGCATTCCGGCGAGCTCGTCGACGCTTGCGTGAAAGGGCCAGCACAGCGGATCGGTGTTGTGCTCGCCGCCCGGGTCGTACACCGAGACCATGATCTCCATCAATGCACACGACAGCAGGTATCCGTCGTTCTCAACCAGAGAAGGCAACGTCGCGGCGCGTTCGGACTCGCCAAGCGCGTACATGCCAGAGATGTACGGCACGAATGCACACACCGAGTCGATCATCTGAATGTGCCCATCGCGCTTGGCTTTCAGCGCGGTGGCGAGTGTCAGATTACCGCCGCCTGATTCTCCCGCGACGGTAAGAGTCGAGATGCCGAGTGCGTCTCGGTTGTCATGCGCCCAGCGCAGGGCGGCGGTGCAGTCGTTAAGGCCCGCGGGATACGGATGAGGGCCTAGGGAGCCCCCGCCATTTCGGAACTCGACGCCGATGACCACGAAGCCGGTGCCGGCGATCTTGTCCCGCAGCATCACGTAATTGGCATCGGCCGCCTTCAGGAAAACCATCCCGCCGCCGTGGATGTGCAGTATTCCGGGCAGCGGGCCAGCCTCGTCGGCGGGCCGGCTGATATAGAGCGCAATGCTATTGCCGTCCGGGCCCGCGATCGTCTCGGTTGAACGGCTGATCCCGTCGACAGGCCGCACATCGGTCAACAACGCGGCGAACACGGCTTCGAAGTTGGTTTCGACTTCATCCACCAACGCCAGTTGCTCCTCGCGCGGTGAGTTGCGGTCAACCGGCGGAGGTGGGAGCGCGACGTCCAGACCGAACTGCGCTAGGGCGTTGATCATACGCGGGTCGCTGCGCGGGTCGGTGCGCAAATCCATCGCGGGATCACCCAGGCGGCCAGGAGCGTGCGCAGAGGACGTCGTTGTCATGCAGGACAGTCTTCCGTCCTGGCGGCCGTTACGGAACAGGTCGCAGGATCTTCAACGCGCCCGGCACCGCCGAGACCTCGACGGGCAGCGGGCACACATATTCGCCGTCGGCGTAGGCCGTGATTTTGGGCGACGCCCGGCACTCGACGGTGATCGTGCGGGCGCGATCGGTGCGCACCTCGTCGAGATCGACGTGCGTGCCCTTGAACACCGTGGGGAACAGGCGAATCAGCTTCGTGCGTGATGCTGACTGCACCATCGTGACGTCGAGCTGGCCGTCGGAGGGGTCCGCGTTCGGGCAGATCCGCATCCCGCCGCCGTAGCTCTTGGTGTTGCCGAATGCGGCGAGCGTCAGCTCGGTCTCCAGTTCACGCCCGTCGAACGTCAATCGAAACGGCAGCAGTCGCAACTTGGAGAGCTCGGCGACCATCGCCACGTTGTATCGAAGCCGGCCGTGCGGCCAGCGCATCCTATTGGTCCGGTCCGTGACGAGCGAATCGAAGCCGGCGGCCATGACGGTGCCGAACCACTTGTCGGTCCCGTCGGCACCCTTGATGCGGCCCAAATCCACAGTCTGCACGACGCCGTCGACGACGATGTCGGCCGCCGCCTCGGGATCCTTTGTGGGAATACGAAATTCGCGTGCATGGTCGTTTCCGGTACCTGCCGGAACAATTGCGAGCGGGACATCCGTTTGCGCGAGCACCTGCAGCGCAAGCGAGATGATCCCGTCGCCGCCAACAACCACCAGCGCGTCCATCCCGCGCTCGAGGGCGCCGTCGACGAGCCGTCGAGCGTGTTCGGCATCGGTTCCCGCGATCGCGACGACGTCGATTCCGCGCTTGTGCAACTGGGCTACGGCACGCTCGGCGGCGTGCGGCGCACTACCGTGGCCCGATGCTGGATTGGTCAGCATCGTGACGCGGCCGACGCTCACGGGATCAGCTTGCCGGGGTTGAGGATTCCGGCCGGATCAAGCGTGGCCTTGACGGCCCGCAGCACCGCGACACCCAGGGCGCCGACCTCGTCGCGCATCCACGGCCGGTGGTCGGCGCCGACCGCATGGTGGTGCGTGATGGTGCCGCCGGTGCGCATCATCGCGTCCGACGCGGCGGCCTTCGCCTTGCGCCACTGCTCGATCGGATTGCCGCGCTGCCCGGCGACCACGGTGAAATACAGCGACGCTCCCGTCGGATACACATGCGAAATGTGGCAGAGCACAAGCGCGGGCGTGCCCGATTCGGCGAGTGAGGTCGTCAGCGCCTCGGTGACGGCGGCCTTGAGCGCGTGCAGATTGGACCAGTTGGTCGCTGTCTCGAGTGTCTCGCACAGCGCGCCCGCCGACAGCAGCGAGTCACGCAGATAGGGGGCGCCGAACCGGCCGTGCTCCCATGCGCGTGCGGGCGTCTCGCCCAGCGACGTGCCGCCTTTCGCCTCCAGCAGCGCACGGGTTTCGGCGTGCCGGCTCTCGACGTGGGCCTCGGTGCCCTCGAACGCCGTGATGGCCAGGCAGCTGCCGGTGATGCTGTCCTCGCCGATGCTCTCGGTGGTTGCGAGGTTGACGCCGGTCTCCGCTTCGTCGGAGAGCCGGATCACGGTGGGACCAGTGCCGGTCTGTACGACGGCGCGCAGCGCGTCGGCGCCGGTCGCGAAGTCCGGGAACGACCACGCCTCATACCGTGTGGCGTCCGGCATCGGGTGTACCCGAACCCGCACGCGAGTGATGATCCCGAACACGCCCTCCGAGCCGATCATCAGTTGTCGAAGGTCCGGACCTGCGGCCGACTCCGGCGCACGACCGAGGTCGAGCACCCCGGCGGGCGTCACCGTGCGCAGCCCGCGGACCATGTCGTTGAAGCGGCCGTAACCCGCGGAGTCCTGGCCCGATGACCGCGTCGCGGCGAACCCGCCGATCGTCGCGAACTCGAAGCTCTGTGGGAAGTGGCCGAGAGAGAAGCCGCGCTCGCCGAGCAGCCGCTCGGCATCCGGGCCGGTCAGTCCGGCGCCCAACTCGGCTTCGCCGGACACCTCGTCGAGCGAGTGCAGTTGGTTCAGCCGACGCAAGTCCAGGGAAATCACGGCCTTGAAGTCGCCGCGGATCGGATCCAGTCCGCCGACCACGCTGGTGCCCCCGCCGAACGGGACGATCGCAATGCTGTGGTCCGCGCAGTACCGAAGAATCGCAGCAATCTCATCGTCACCGCCGGGCAGCAGCACCGCGTCGGGCGCATCCTGTACACCGGAATCCTTGCGGCGCAACAGATCCAGCGTGGACTTACCACCCGCGCGCAGCAGCCGGGCGCGGTCGTCGATGCCGCAGTACTCAGCGCCGACGATCGCCGCCAGCCCCTCGCGGTCGGCCGGCGACAGCGCCGACGGTCGCAACCTGATCTGCTCGGGCTCGAGCTCCGCCGTGGTCGAGTCCTCGACCCCGAGCGCCTGCTTGAGCAGTGAGCGAATGCTCTCTGACAGCGGTTTAGCCTCGGCGGGGTCGCCCCATGCGTTCCACTTCATTGGGGGCACGAGTGCGATCTGTTGGTCATCCGGGCGACTCATGCGTTACAGTATTACATATGCTGTCAATCAGTAACGACGCGTCATCGACGATCGGTGACCGCATCCTCGAGGCGGCGGCCTACTGTGTGATCGCCTACGGGGTGGATCGCGTGACATTGGCCGAGATCGCGCGCCGCGCACGGGTCAGCAGGCCGACGGTCTATCGCCGCTGGCCCGACATTCGGTCGGTCCTGGCGGCACTGCTCACCGCGCGGATCGTCGGCGCGTTGGATGCGGTGCCAAGCCGCGGCGTCGGCCGAGTGGCTGTGGTCGAGCGGGTTCTCGCAGTGGCCGAACACCTGCGCAACGACGACGTGGTCATGTCGGTGCTGCAGAGGGCTCCCGAGTTGACGATGGTCTACCTCACCGAACGGCTGGGCACCAGCCAGCAGATCCTCATTGACACGTTTGCCGCCGACATCAAGCTCGCCCAGGAGGCGGGCAGCGTGCGACCCGGCGAACCGCGCCAGCTCGCGGCGATGTGTCTGCTGATCGCCCGCTCGACGATCCAGTCCGGCCAGATCGTCGCTCCGATCCTCGACACCCGTGCGCTCGACGTCGAACTCGCCCACTGCCTGGACGGATACCTGAGACCATGACCGGCTCGACAGCGCTCAACGAGTCCCGCCGCACAGCCGAACTGGCGGCCCTGGCTGACGGTGAGCCGCTCGACGTGATCGTGATCGGCGGCGGCATCACCGGGACCGGCATCGCGCTGGACGCCGCGACCCGCGGTCTGCGCGTCGCGCTGGTGGAGAAGCACGACCTGGCGTTCGGTACCAGCCGGTGGAGCTCCAAGCTGGTCCACGGCGGGCTGCGCTACCTGGCGACAGGCAATGTCGGCATCGCGCGCCGCAGCGCGGTCGAACGCGGAATCCTGATGACCCGCAACGCTCCTCACCTCGTCAAGGCCATGCCGCAGCTCGTCCCGCTGCTGCCCGAGATGAACACGGCGTCGCGGGCGTTGGTGCGCTTCGGTTTCGCGGCGGGCGACGGGCTGCGCAAGCTGGTGGGGACGCCGTCATCGACGCTGCCGCGATCCCGGCGGATCGACGCGGCGCGCGCGATCGAGATGGCGCCCACCGTGCGCCGCGACGGGCTGAGTGGCGGTCTGCTCGCCTATGACGGACAACTGATCGACGACGCGCGGCTCGTCACTGCGGTGGCGCGCACGGCAGCGCAACACGGCGCGCGCATCCTGACCCGCGTCGGCGCATCGAACGCGACCGGCACCTCGGTGACATTGACCGATGAGCGCTCGGGCGAGTCGTTCGACGTATCTTCGCGCGCCGTCCTCAACGCCACCGGCGTGTGGGCGGGGGAGGTCGACGCCTCGATCCGGCTGCGGCCAAGTCGCGGAACACATTTGGTGTTCGACGCGAAGACTTTCGGCAATCCCGTTGCCGCGCTGACTGTTCCGATTCCCGGCGAGATCAACCGGTTCGTGTTCGCGATGCCCGAACAGCTGGGCCGGGTATATCTGGGTCTGACCGACGAGGACGCGCCAGGACCGATTCCCGATGTGCCGCAACCGACGCCGGACGAGATCTCGTTCCTGCTCGACACCGTGAACACCGCACTGGACGTCGCGCTCGGCCCAGCCGACGTCATCGGCGCGTATGCCGGACTGCGGCCGTTGATCGACACGGGCGAAGGCCGCACCGCCGACGTGTCGCGCGAACACGCCGTCGTCGAGTCAACCTCGGGCGTGATCAGCGTGGTCGGCGGCAAGCTCACCGAATACCGATTCATGGCCGAGGACGTTCTCGACCGCGCGGTCACGCTCCGAGGGTTGCCGGCAAGCCCGTGCCGCACTCGCAACCTGCCACTGGTCGGGGCGCCGTCGAATCCCGTTGCGACACTACGGTCGCCGGCCGACCTGCCGGGGTCGCTGGTCGCCCGCTACGGCGCCGAGGCGCCGAATGTGATCGCGTCGGCCAGCTGCGAGCGGCCGACGGCGCCGGTGGCTGAGGGCATCGACGTCACCCGCGCGGAATTCGAGTACGCGGTCACCCACGAAGGCGCGATGACCATCGACGACATCCTGGACCGCCGAACGCGCATCGGGCTGGTCGACACCGACCGCGATCGGGTGCTTGAGGTTGCCGAGGAGATGCTCACCCAAGTGGGCTAGCGGACGAACGGTTCTTGTCCGCGTGCTCGATACCGGCGCTTCGCGGCCTGGCCAAGGCGGTCGACACGTTCGACCCCGACGAGATCGTGATCGCAACGCTGCCGCCCGAGTATTCGGTCTGGCACCGCTTCGACGTCGTGGACCGCGCCCGCGCCGAGCACAGCGTGCCGGTCACCCACGTGGTCGCGACCCCGGTCGAGGCCGCGGTCATTTAGCGATGACTCGCTGTGTCGGCTAGCCGGTGGCTGTGCCGAAAAGCAAGCCCAGTAGGTAGGTGACCGTCGCCGCGCCGTAGCCGATCATCAGCTGACGTAGCGCGCGACGCAGTGGCGGCCCGCCGGAAAGCAGGCCGACGATGACTCCCGTTGCCAGCAGGGCGATCCCGACCAATATCGCCGCCACGATCACCGCGGAAACCCGCTGCAGACCGAAGAGGTAGGGCAGCACGGGAATGAGCGCTCCGGAGGCAAAGAAGCAGAAACTGGAGAGCCCAGCGCGAACGCCGGTGCCGACGGCTTCGTGCCTGTCGGCGTCGGGCCCGGCGAGTCGACCGTCGGCGGCGCTCACATCGAGGTTGCGCAGCACCTCGGCGGCGTAGCTGGTGGCCTGGTCGGCGCTCATTCCTCGCGCCCTGTAGACCAGCGCCAATTCGTTTGCGTCGACATCCAATTGAGGCAGCGCGGTGCCCGCTGCCGGGCTTGGCGTGGACGCTTCGAGCAATTCGCGCTGGGAAGTAACCGAAACGTACTCTCCGGCGCCCATGGAGAGTGCCCCCGCAAGTAAGCCGGCCAGGCCTGTGACTAGGACGGTGTGGGTCGGCGCGCCCGTCGCAGTGATCCCCATGACGAGCGCGAGGTTGCTGACGAGCCCGTCGTTTGCGCCGAATACCGCCGCGCGGAAGGTGCCCGATAAGCGGTCCCGCCCACGGGTGGCCAGCGCGCGGACAACTTCTAGATGGATGCGCTCGTCGGCGGCCATGGTGGGGGTGGCGTCGACGTCGGTGTCGTAGGTGGAGCGGTCCTCGGCTCGCTGGGCGAGGGCCAACACGAACACCGAACCGAAGTGCCGCGCCAGGAAGCCCAGCATGCGGGTCCGTAGATCGGCACGCCTGGGCTTGCCGACTTGATCACGGAGAAGGTTCAGCCAGTGCTGTTCGTGGCGTCGCTCGGCGTCTGCGATCGCGAGCAGGATGTCGCGTTCCTCGCCCGTCCGCCGCTCTGCCAAACGCCGGTACACGTCGGCTTCGGCGCGTTCGTTGGCCAGGTGCTGGCGCCAGCGACGCAGATTGGCTGATCGCGGCTGGCCTTCTGTGTCCATGTCGCGATCATCGCCGGAAATCGAGTAGTCGACTACTCATTCGGCGTCGACGAACCCGCGTGAACCTGATCGCGTGCTCGAGGTGATCGACAAGGGGTCGGTTAGCAACCAGACGCAAAAGTCCTCGACGCCGAGCGTGCGGGGACTTTTGCGTTCCCCAGTCCCCAGCTTGCGCGTGGGCCCATGCGCGGGGGCCCAGCTCGTGCTGATTACAGCGGGATGTTCTTGTGCCGGCCGCGGCGCTGCGGGGCCTCGGCCAGCGCCTGGGTCAGCTTCGACCGTGTGTGCGCAGGGTCGATCTTCTCGTCGACCACGCCGATGTCGATGGCGGAATCCACGCCACCGGCGATCCTTTCGTGCTCGGCAGCCAGGTCATCGTGCAGCGCATCACGCTCGTGGTCGGGCGCGGCGGCCAACTTCTTCTTGTGCAGGATGCCGACCGCGGCCTTGGCGCCCATCACCGCGACCTCGGCGTCCGGCCAAGCGAACACCTTGGTGGCGTTGAGCGAGCGCGAGTTCATCGCGATGTAGGCACCGCCGTAGATCTTCCGGGTGACAAGCGTGACGCGCGGAACTGAGCACTCGCCGAACGCGTGCAGCAGCTTGGCGCCGCGGCGCACCACGCCGCCCCACTCCTGATCCACACCGGGTAGGTAGCCCGGCACGTCGACGATGACCACCAATGGAATCCCGAACGCGTCGCACAGCCGCACGAAACGCGCCGCCTTCTCCGCACTTTCGGAGTTCAGGCAGCCGCCGAGGCGCAGCGGGTTGTTGGCGATCACGCCGACCGTTCTGCCTGACAGCCGACCGAGGCCAACGACGATCGACGGAGCCCACTTGCCCTGGAACTCTTCGAACGGCGCGTCGTCGTCGAGTAGCGCCTCGACGATTGGGTGTACGTCGTAGGCGCGCCGCGCCGAATCCGGAAGCAATGCGTGCAGATCGGTGTCGCCCGACTCGGCCTTGCTGCGGTCGAAATGGCCCTGCTGGCAGAACAATCCGACCAGCCGGCGGCCCCGCTCGAATGCGTCGAGCTCATCGTCGGCGACGATGTGGCACACACCAGACTTCTTGTGATGGGTGTCCGGGCCGCCGAGCGACGCCATATCGACGTCCTCGCCGGTGACACTGCGAACGATGTCAGGCCCGGTGACGAACACCCGGCCCTCCGGCGCCATCACGACGACGTCGGTGAGGGCCGGCCCGTAGGCCGCGCCGCCGGCTGCGAAGCCGACGACCACCGAGATCTGCGGGACGTAACCGGACGCGCGGATCATGGCCTCGAAGACCAAACCGACCGCGTGCAGCGCCTTCACACCCTCGGCCAGCCGCGCACCACCGGAGTGCCAGATGCCCACGATTGGGCTCTGCTCCTCGATCGCGGTGTCGTAGGCGTTGACGATGTGCGTGCAGCCTTCGGTACCCATGGCGCCGCCCATGACGGTGCCGTCGGTGCAGAACGCAATTGTGCGCACGCCGTTGACGGTGCCGGCCGCGGCCAGGACGCCCGAGCGGTCACGCTCGTGCAGCAGCTCGACGCTGCCGTCGTCGAAGAACGTGCTCAGGCGCAGCAGCGGATCGCGTGGGTCTAGCGATTCGCCGACGACCTCGGGGGCCATGATTGTCATTGAAACCTCCTGTAGGACGTCGGATGTCGGCCGGATGCCTTCGAAAACGATTGTGTGTTAATACTTCCCGAAGGCGAGCGCGACGTTGTGCCCACCGAATCCAAACGAATTGTTTACTGCGTATTGATAGTTGCCGGGCCGAGGACCGCCGTGGACGACGTCCAGGTCGACCTCCGGGTCGAGATTCTTCAGGTTCAGCGTCGGCGGGATGACCCCGTTCTTCAACGCCAACACGGTCAGGATGGACTCGACCGCGCCGACCGCGCCGACCGAATGGCCGAGCGCCGACTTGGGTGCGTAGACCGCCGGCTTGTGGCCGCCCATCGCGTTGTTGATCGCGTGCGACTCGGCCACGTCGCCGACCGAGGTTCCGGTCGCGTGTGCGTTGACGTGGTCGATATCGCTCGGCTTGAGGCCGGCGAGTTGGATGGCCCGCGTCATCGCGTGCCCCGCCTGCTCACCGTTGGGATCCGGTGCCACCATGTGGTACCCGTCCGAGGTCACGCTGGCGCCCATCAGCCGCGCCAAGATGTTCGCGCCGCGCGCCTTGGCGTGCTCCTCGGTCTCGATGACCATCAGCGCGCCCGCCTCACCGAACACGAACCCGTTGCGGTCCTTGTCGAACGGGCGACAGGCCCCGGCCGGGTCATCGTTGGTGGTGGACAACACGATTCGCATCTGGGCGAATCCGGCGATGGGCACCGCCTCGATCTTTGATTCGACGCCACCGCAGATCGCGATGTCGGCCTCGCCGAGCACGATCTGCTGCCACGCGTGCGCGATGCCCTCGGAACCGGACGCGCAAGCCGAGACCGGCGTGATGACACCGGCCTTGGCCCCACGCTCCAAACCGACGGCGGCCGCCGGTGAGTTGGGCATGTACTTCTGCACCGCCAGCGGGGACACCGCTCGCATGCCCTTCGCGCGCATGTCGTCGTACGCGAAGACCAACTCCTCGGTCGAACCCAGGCCCGTGCCGATGGACACCATC
>JBKOYU010000957.1:0-7651 GCA_046725575.1 Actinomycetota bacterium
ATGCGAACCGTGCATACGCCAGTGAAATAAGAATGATGCCCTTGGTCTCCACGTCGCAGTCAACGCAGTCAATAATCTGCTCGACTTCCGATGCGAGCGCAACAGCTTCTGGGACGCGGTTGTCATTGACGCAGTACGACCAGATTCGACCGGCCGTTCCGATCGCGAAGGATGTCAAGTCACCGCATTTCATTGTCAAGTCTCGAAACTCGCGGTAACGCTCGTCGGTATCGGCCTCGTCGCCGACGAAGAATGTTGTCGAGATCAGCATGGTGCGTGGCGCAAGTCGCATGGCGATGGCGTCGCCATGGTCATCGGGCAATTGATCAGCGATACGGCGGGCCCTTTCCCATTGCGTGCGTGCGGCAGCCAGATCGCGAGGCCGAAGCCATTCCGCCGCCCGCATATGCCACTGGTAGGCCGCCACAAGCTCGCCAGCCGCCTCCAGATGGTTGGCGATGAGCGCCGCATTCTCGTCGGCTGCTGTTGGATCGCGAGCCTCAATGGCGACAGCCAGGCGGCTGTGGCCTTTCACGCGAGTGGCGCTCAACTGCGATTCGTAGGCCACGGTGCGAACCAGCGGGTGGCGGAAGCAAAAACGTTGCCGTGGAACGAATTCTGTTTGGTCGATCAATTCTGCCGACACCAGCTCGGCCAGCTGATCGGACTCCGTTTCCGGTCGCAGAACCCGCAGCGTGTCGAGATCGAATTGGCTGCCGATCACTGCTGCGGCGTTCAGCATGGACTTCGCTTCAGCAGGTAGCCGATCGATGCGGGCTGCAAGTACCGCCTGTACCGTTGCGGGGACCGTGATTTCGTCGACATCGGTCAACAGGCGATAGCGACCACGACTTCCCGACAGCATACCGCGACCGGCTAGGTCACGGACGATCTCCTCGATGAAGAACGGATTGCCTGCCGCCGCAACTGCAATGCGCTCGGCCAGACCGTCAAGCGACGGACCGTCGCCAAGAAGCTGGCAGACCAGGAGCACCGCCGCTGAATCGGTGAGTGGCTGCAGAGTGACTTTCTGACCCGCATTCTGGTTCAGCGCGCCGTGGAACTCTGGTCGATAGGTCGTAACCAATATCGAGTTCGTCATGGTGAGCTTGGCAGCGAAATGGGCGAGGACGCCGTCGCTGGGTTCATCGATCCAGTGGGCGTCCTCAAGTATGAACACAGTTCGGGCCGGGCGCGCCAGGACAGCCTGCGTCATTACCTCGACGAGGCGGCGGCGGCGACCATCGACGCTGACCTGCGGCTGAGACGCACTCGCGTCGGCGATGCCCATGGCGTCGAACAGAATTCGCGCGTCAGCAGAGCTTGGTGTGAGTAGCCCTTCGCACTGGGCGACGGTGTGCGCGCGGGCCTCAGTGTCGCCGAGCCCGTCCACCTTGAACAAAGCGCGCAGCAAGCGCGACATCGCGCGGAAGGCCAGCGTGGTGGTATGAGCCTCGCAGCGGCCAACGACAATGTCGGCACCTCGATCAGCGGCGACTTTGGTGAACTCGTTGATCAGTCGGCTCTTGCCCAGCCCGGGGGCACCGACCACCCCGACGAGGCAGCCGTCAGCGGCGTCCAACGCCTCTCGAAGGAAATTCAACTCGGCATCGCGTCCGAGCATCAGCCCTTCGTTGCGGCCCAACACCATCCGGTCAGATTCAACGGCGAGCAGCTGTCGGGCGGGCACGGGTTCGTCGGTGCCCTTGACCGCAACACGCTCGACGGATCCGAGCCGGGCGGCGCCCTCCACAAGACTTGCCGTCGAAAGCGAGCACAAGACGCCGCCCGCGGGGGCAGCCGCCTCCATGCGTTGCGCCATTCCGACGGGATGGCCGACCGCGGTGTATCTGCCGGGCCCCGAACCGATTTCGCCAACGATCACGTGGCCGGAGTTCAGCCCGGCGCGAATCTCCAGCGCAACACCGTCACGGCGAAGGACCTCGGCTGCAAGTTCCTCAGTGACGGATTGAATCTCCAGCGCTGAGATGCATGCACGCAGGGCATGATCCTCGAGCGCTACCGGAGCGCCGAACAATGCCATCAACCCGTCGCCGGTGAACTTGTCGACGGTCCCCTGATAGCGCTGCACCACAGCGGCTGAGCGGTTGAACAGTTCGTTCATGATCTCTTGGAGTCGTTCCGTGTCCAGTGCCGCCGCAAGCTTCATCGAACCGACCACGTCGGCGAACAGCACCGTCACTTGCTTGTGTTCGCCCGTCGCCGATCGTGGCGCGACTGGGGATCCGCACACGTCGCAGAAGCGCGCTATGGCGCGCAGGTCGTTACCGCACGACCCGCACCGATCGGTGGTCTTACTGACGGAGCTGAACATCCCCGTTATCTCCTGCGTCAATTCATCATCGCTCACGAACCGGAAGTACGGCCCGTAACCGACAAACCCGCGGAAGCCTGCTCGCCTAGTGGCAAGCTCGGCGCGCGTACCGTCGTTCAGCGAAGGTCCGCGCGCCGGAACCGCACGTCACGGCAGCTGTGCCAGCGGGCTGATCTCTCCGGTCGCGCTGTTGACGAGGGCGGCCCGGTCCAGCCGGGCCCGCAGCGGCAGCACGTCCATCACCACCGCCACCACCCCCGGCAGTTGAGCCAGCGTCGCGCGCGGCGCCAGCGAGCAATGCGGCAGCCAGATTCCCGGCCGGTAGTGCTTGTGCAGCTCGGCACCGGTCGCCGTGACCGCCTCGACGACCCGCTCCTGGCGGGCCACGAAGTCGGCGCTCACGCCGGCGAGTAGCCACGTGCGCCCGCGCCGGAACAGCCCGACCCCGTCGAAACTGACTTCCACCGGTTCGCCGCCGTCGAGGCTGGCCAGCGCTTCAGTCACTGCCGCCTGGTCCCACCGACGCAGCACCGCGTAGGACACATGCGGCACGTGCCTGCCGTGGGTGTGCGAGCGCAGGCTGCCGACGCCCTGCTCCTCGACCCGGTCCCACAGTGCCCGGACCGCCCGCTCGGATCGCCGGTCGAACAGCAGGCAGACGGCCAGGGCCACGGCTCAGCGATACAGGTGGACCGGCTGGTGCGTGACCTGCTCGATCCGCGACGACGCCCTCTGCAGCAGCTCTGTGCCGAGCGCGATGAGGCCGCGCGCCGCGGCGATCTCCTCGCCGATCATCGGCTGGCTGCTGTCTTTCGGGTTGCGGAAGGCGTCCCCCAGCGCAGTCAGCTGCTCGCGGTCACCGCACTGGGCGCGGACAGTCGCGTGCGTGTGGGTTTCGTCCTCGTCGAAGTCGATCTCGACGTGCCACTTGTTGCTCAAATCCTTGTCATACATCGCCATCACCCTCCGGTTACCAGGGTGCTCCCAGCGAGGCCTCCGCACCAGATGTATTGGCCCTGAATCGTTGGCGAAATGCTGGGTCGCAACGACGTTGCGCCCCTAGGCTTCGACCGGGACGTCAATCGAAGAAGGAGCCGCCATGCCGAACGGAAAGCCGAACATTCTGGTCATTTGGGGCGACGACATCGGCATCTCGAACCTGAGCTGCTACAGCCGCGGCATGATGGGTTACTTCACCCCCAACATCGACCGCATCGCCGATGAGGGAATGCTGTTCACTGACTCGTACGGCGAACAAAGTTGCACCGCGGGGCGATCGTCGTTCATCACCGGTCAGAGCGTGTATCGCACCGGCATGAGCAAGGTGGGCATGCCTGGGGTCGATGTCGGGCTGCAGAAAGAAGACCCGACGATCGCCGAGTTGCTCAAACCCCTTGGTTACGCGACCGGCCAGTTCGGCAAGAACCATCTGGGCGACCTGAACAAGTACCTGCCGACCGCGCACGGGTTCGATGAGTTCTTCGGCAACCTCTATCACCTCAACGCTGAGGAAGAGCCGGAGAACCCCGACTACCCCACCGAGGAAGAAGCACCGCTACTGCGTCGGGCGCTCATGCCGCGGGGTGTCATTCACTCCTGGGCCACCGACGAGGACTCCGCCGAAGTCGATGAGCGGTACGGGCCCGCCGGCAAGCAGCGCATCGAGGACACCGGGCCGCTGACAAAGAAGCGGATGGAAACCATCGACGACGAAACCACCGCCGCGTGCGGCGACTTCATCCGACGCCAGCACGAGGCCGGCACACCGTTCTTCGTCTGGATGAACATGACCCACATGCATTTCCGCACGCACACGAAGCCGGAGAGCCTGGGCCAGGCCGGCCGCTGGCAGTCGCCCTACCACGACACGATGATCGATCACGACCGCAACGTCGGCCAGCTGCTCGACCTCGTTGACGAGTTGGGTATTGCCGAGGACACCATCGTCATCTACAGCACCGACAACGGCCCGCACGCCAACAGCTGGCCCGACGGCGCCACCACCCCGTTCCGCAGCGAGAAAGCCACCAACTGGGAAGGCGCGTTCCGGGTTCCGGAGATGATCCGCTGGCCGGGAAAGATCAAGCCCCGCAGTGTCTCCAACGAGATCATCCAGCATCACGATTGGCTACCGACGTTCCTCGCCGCAGCAGGCGACCCGGACATCGTCGACAAGTTGAAGGCCGGCCACACCATCGGCGACATGACCTACAAGGTTCACATCGACGGCTACAACCTGCTGCCGTATCTCACCGGCGAGGTGGACAAGAGCCCACGTCGCGGCATGATCTACTTCTCCGACGACTGTGACGTCCTGGGTATCCGGGCGGAGAACTGGAAGGTCGTGTTCATGGAGCAGCGGTGTCCGGGCACACTGCAGCTGTGGTTCGAGCCGTTCACCAAGCTACGTGCGCCCAAGTTGTTCAATCTGCGGACCGATCCCTACGAGCGCGCCGACGTCACCTCGAACACGTACTGGGACTGGTTGATCGATCGAGTCTTCCTCGTGCTCTACGGGTCCGCCATCGCGACGCAGTTCCTCCAGACGTTCAAGGAGTTCCCGCCGCGCCAAGAGCCCGCGTCGTTCACCATCAACCACGCGGTCGAGGAGCTCAACAAGTTCCTCGCCTCGCGAGGCGGGTGAGCGTGGCGGAGCTGCAATCCTGGAACGACGGTCCCACCAGGTCGGCGATCATCGACTTCGTGCAGCGTGTAACGGGTGACGGGTCAAAGGATTTCGTCGAGCCGCAGGCGCGCGTAGCGGTATTCGACAATGACGGCACGCTGTGGTGCGAAAAGCCGATGTACATCCAGCTCGACTTCTTGATCCGCCGGTTCGCCGAGCAGGCCATCGCCGACCCGTCGCTGCGAGAGCGCCAACCGTACAAAGCGGCCGTCGAATGCGATCTGAGGTGGTTCGGCGAGGCGGTGACGAAGCACTACCAAGGCGACGACTCTGAGATCAAACCCCTTGTGGGAGCAATCCTTACCGCCCATCACGAGATCACTGTCGAGGAACACGCAGGCCGCGTCAGCGCATTCTTCAACGACGCCAAACACCCGACGCTTGGCCGTGCGTACACGGCGTGCGGGTACCAGCCAATGGTCGAGCTGCTGCGTTACCTGGAGGCCAGCGGATTTACGTGTTACATCGTGTCCGGCGGCGGTCGGGACTTCATGCGCCCGGTCACCAGTGCGCTGTACGGGATTCCGCCCGAGCGCGTGGTCGGCAGCTCGGTGGGGCTGGATTACCGCGGCGGTGACTTGTATACGACGTCGCAGCCGGAATTCCTGGACGACGGGCCGATGAAGCCGGTGCGGCTGTGGAGCAGGATCGGGCGACGCCCGATCCTGGCGGCGGGCAACTCCAACGGCGACATCGAGATGCTGGAGTTCACCCGGGGCCTCCGGCTGCTGGTCCTGCACGACGACGCCGATCGCGAATTCGACTACACCGCAGGCGCGGAGAAGGCGCTCGAGCAGGCGGCGAAGGACGACTGGACCGTCGTCAGCATGCGAAGCGACTGGGCAACCGTCTTCAGTGATCAATGAACTCGTCTGGATTCCACCGCAGACCGTCGTGCTGGGATCCGAGCAGCACTACGCCGAGGAGGGGCCTGCGCGGCGGGTCAGCGTCGACGGGTTCTGGATCCAGGCTCACCAGGTAACGAACGCCGAGTTCGCCGAATTCGTCGCTGCCACTGGGTATCTCACCGTTGCCGAACGGCCGCTGAACCCGGCCGACTATCAGGGCGCACCTGCGGAGAACCTGCAGCCGGGCTCGATGGTCTTCACCCGTACCCGCGGCCCGGTCGACCTGCGGCATCTGAACCTGTGGTGGACGTGGACGCCGGGGGCGTCGTGGCGTCATCCGGTCGGCCCGCACTCGTCGATCGACAAGCGGGCCGATCACCCCGTCGTACACGTCGCGTATGAAGACGCGGAGGCGTACGCGTCGTGGGTGGGGCTCGCGTTGCCGATCGAGGCGGAGTGGGAAACGGCGGCCCGGGGTGGTCTCGACGGCGCGACGTTCACGTGGGGCGACGAACCGGAACAGCCGGGCGAGCGGCTGGCCAACTATTGGCACGGCGATTTCCCGTGGCGGCCCGACCGCGGCTACGGCCGCACCACCGCCGTCGGCAGCTTCCCGCCCAACGGCTACGGGCTGGTCGACATGGCGGGCAACGTGTGGGAGTGGACCACCGACTGGTACGCCGACACCCGCGCCGGTGATCCCTGTTGCGAGGCAGGCAGTTACGACCCGCACCAGCCGCAGTTTCGGGTGCCGCGCAAGGTCATCAAGGGCGGCTCGTTCCTGTGCGCCGACAACTACTGCCTGCGGTACCGCCCCGCGGCACGCCGACCGCAGCCGGTCGATACGGGCATGAGCCACATCGGCTTTCGCTGCGTCAAGCGCTGACTCCTAGCCGCGAAACTGCATTCCGGCAGGGAAAGTTCGAGAAGAGGCCTGCTGGAATACAGTTTCGCCGCGAACTAGCGAGCAGACTCTGCGGTCTTCTTGATCGCCGCCAGCGTGGCAGGGATACCAGTCCTGGCCGCTTCGCGCCGATTCTCGATCTGGGCGTCAGCCTCCGCGCCCCAGCGCTCGCGGAACCCAGCAATGCCTGCGGGCAGGAATTCCCACGACTCGGTCAGCCGGGTGCCTCCGCCCTCGGGTTCAAAGGTGTATCCCCAGCGAACCCAGCCGTTGTTGACCTCCCACGCAAACTCCCGACCGGGTTCGGCGGCAACCACCTGGCAGCGGGTCTCCCAGGTCCGCTCCGGGAGCTCGTTGCGGCCGGTGAACGATGCCCCGACGCGTGGACCGTCTCCCTCATCCCACCAGCAGGCCCGGCAGATCGGGCTCCACTCGCCCATCCTCGTCACATCGGACACCAGCGCATACAGCGCATCCGGTGTCACCGCCACGGCAATCGAATCGGACAATTTCAGCTCGGTCACGAGTCGAGTCTGCCTCACCGGCGCGTTCATCGTCGCCAAGCACGCGGGCCGCAACCTGCGCCCCGGCGGCGTGCTGGTCTCGATCAGCTCGCTGAACGGGCGTCAGCCGGGAGCAGGCATGAGCGCGTACTGCGCAGCCAAGGCAGGCCTTTCGATGCTCACTCAGGTCGCCGCGCTCGAACTCGGTCCGCGGGGAATCCGCGTCAACGCCGTCGCGCCCGGCTTCGTCCACACCCCGCTCACCGAACCGGCCGCCGCGGTGCCGGGCGTCGTCGAGGAGTATCTGGAGAACACCGCGCTCGGGCGGGCAGGCACCCCGGAAGACGTCGCCAACGCCGTGCTCTATCTGTGTTC
>JBKOYU010000975.1:0-2671 GCA_046725575.1 Actinomycetota bacterium
GGTGTCGGCCACCTCGCGCGTCACCAACTCCGCAGGGGCCAAGCAGGAGCCGCGGTCCTGGCGGCTGTCCGTCAACCTCCAGCGTGACGGCGGCCAAATCAAGATGGCGAAAGTGGAGTTCGTACCGTGACCACCAAGGACACCGCTGAAGTGACCGACGTCGACGAAACCGAAACGGTCACCGACGAATCCACGGAGAACGCCGCCGAGGCTTCCGAAAACGACGCTGCCACCCAAGATGGCGCCACCGAAACGGATGCGCGGTCGGATTCTGCGGACGGCATCGTGCGTCGGTCGGCACGCGTGGTGCGGGCCCGACTCGGCGCGATCCTGTTGGCGGCCGCCCTCGTCGCCTCGGCGGGTGCCGCCGCGTGGCTGTATTTCCAGGAATACCGCCCCGACCAACAGACCAACGACGCCGCGGCCAATGTCGCGCTCGACGCGGCGAAAAACGGCACGGTCGCTCTGCTGTCGTACTCACCGGAGACCCTGGACAAGGACTTCGCGGCGGCGAAGTCCCATCTGACCGGCGACTTCCTGTCGTACTACACGCAATTCACCGAGCAGATCGTCACACCGGCGGCCAAGCAGAAGGCGGTCAAGACCTCCGCCGCCGTCGTGCGGGCCGCGGTGTCCGATATGCATCCAGACTCCGCGATGGTGCTGGTGTTCATCAACCAGAACACCACCAGCAAGGAGAATCCCGACGGCGCGTTCGCCGCGAGCGCGGTCAAGGTGGGCCTGAAGAAGATCAACGACGCCTGGCTGATCTCGTCGTTCGACCCCGTGTAGCGTCGGCGTCGTGGCGGAGCCGAAGCCTGCGGACCGGGTGCTGTCGGGCGGCGGCGTCAAGGGCATCGAGGCCTTGGACACGAAAGGGTATGCCGCCGCTGAGAAGTTCCTCTCCACCTGGGATTGGGACGCCTACCTCGACCGCTTCCGATGATGGCGGCGGATCTCGCGGGGATCCTGCCGCTGCCCCAGACGTTCGCGGATGCGGCCTTCGCCCCGTTGGCGGGGGAGGCGCCGGTGGTGCGCGTCGCGCGGACGATGCTCGGCGCGGCGGTGATCGCTGTCGCCGAGCCGCTGGCCGACACCGTCCGCGAAACCCTTGCGGCCCATGGGCTCTCAGCCGTTGTTGTCGCCGTGGCCGAGGATCCGGGTTCGCGGGCGCAATGCCTGTCCGCCGGGCTGGAATACCTCAACGACCCGCCGCGCCACGTCCTGATTCACGACATCCGTCGACCCTTGGCGCCGACGAGCGTGCGCGACCGGGTGATCGCCGCGCTGCAGGCAGGCAGCCCCGTCGTGATGCCGTTGCTGGCGGTGACCGACAGCGTGAAAGCCGTTGACGCACGCGGCTCGGTGACCGACACCCTTGACCGCTCGACGCTGCGGTCCGTGCAGTACCCGCGGGGGTTCACCGCCGATCAACTGTCCCGGCTGCTGGCTGGGCACAGTTCAAGTGAGTTCGACGAGCTCGACGAGGCGCTTCGCACCGACACGACGATCACCTTCATCGAAGGGGACCCCGATGCGTTCGTGATCGAATTGCCAAGGGACGCCGCCTATGTCGAGGCGATCATCGCGTGCCGCCAAGCCGCTGGCTGAGCAGGTGCCCGGCGACGGCGACGTCGTGCGCATAGGTCACCTTCAGGTTGCCCTCGTCGCCTGGAAACGTGCGGACCTCCACATCGGTGTACTTCTCGATGCACGACGACGTGTCGGTGCCCTCGAATCCGTCAGCAGCTGCAGCCCGATACGCGCTCAGCAGCGGTCGCGCCCGAAACGCCTGCGGGGTTTGGACCCGCACCAACCTGCCCGTGCCGCCCGTTGCCTCGACGCCAACGGGCCCCTGCTGCACCACGTCCGGGATGGTCAATGCCGGTATCGCACCGCCGAACTTGCGTGCGACCGACAGCGCGGTGACGAACATGTCGCTGCCTGCCAGCGGTCGGGCCGCGTCGTGGATCAACACCACATCGACAGCCCCCGATTCGATGTCGTCGGCGAGGTAGCGCAGCACGTTGAACTCCGAGGTGTGCCTACTGTGTCCGCCCTCGACGAGTTCCACCGTCGTGGCGGGCAGCTCCGCCGTCACGGTGTCGCGCGCGAGGTCGCGTTCGCCGCGGCGATAGACCAGCACCGAGCGCGCAATCTGGGGAATCTGCGCGACGGTGTTTAGCGACCAGGCCACCATGCTGCGGCCGGCCAGCGGCAGGTATGCCTTGTTGCCGTCGGCCCCGACACGCGTGCCGAGGCCCGCGGCCAGCACCACGGCCACGGCGTAGGGCCCCGGCGGCGTACACATGGCCCGTATTTTGGCATTGTGCAGCGGCCGCTCACGATTCTGATCTCCGGCGCCGGCATCGCAGGGCCGACGTTGGCCTACTGGCTGGTGCGGCAAGGTCATCGGCCGGTGCTGGTCGAACGCACCCCCGAGCTGCGGGTCGGCGGGCACGCCGTCGACATCCGCGGCACCGCCCTCGAGGTCATCGAACGGATGGGACTCGACGCCGAGGTACGCGACGCTCGCACGCAGATCCTCACCCTGTCGGCCGTGCGGCCCGACGGTGTGCGCACGTACGACGTGGCGCTGCGGCCGATGCACGAGGCGCGCGGCGACCGCGAGATCGAAATCATGCGCGACGACCTGGTGCGCATTCTGTAC
>JBKOYU010001030.1:0-1879 GCA_046725575.1 Actinomycetota bacterium
CGGCGATCTCGCCGGGGCTGCCGCAGGCCGCGATGGTGTGCAGCATGTCGTCGTCGATGAGCCGCCCCATGTCCTCCCAGCGGCCCTGCTTGGACAGCCTGTTGAGCTCGGGCTGCAGGTCGCCCCAGCCGTGCACGTCCAAGACCGCGCGGTACGCAGGCGTCGACCCGTAGAACGCGAGCAGCCGCCGGGTGGCGGCGTGGTCGTCCCCCGTCGACACGATGATCTCCGGGACGACGGCGAAGTCGTCCGCGTTCCGTCCAGCGGCCGCCAACCCCTCCCGAACCGCAGGCATCGTCGCCTCGTGCAGGAACCGCTTCGAGCCGAACGGCATGACGAGCAAACCGTCGGCGGTCTTGGCGGTGGCCCGGGTCAACCGCGGGCCGAGCGCGCCGACGTAGATCGGTGGCGGGCCGTACGGGTTGGCGCCAGGGCTGAAGGTCGGGGTCATCAGCGTGTGCCGGTAGTAGTCGCCGCGGAAGTCAAGCCGGTCGCCGGAGTTCCACGCCGCGAAGATGGCCCGCAGCGCACGCACCAGTTCCGTCATCCTGGCAACGGGTCGGTCGAACTCCGCGCCGAACCGCTTCTCGATCTGCGTGCGCACCTGCGTGCCAAGGCCGAGCGTGAACCGCCCTTTGGTCAGCAACTGCAGATCGTTGGCTTGGTGCGCGAGGTGAATCGGGTTGCGGGGAAACGCAATCGCGACGTTGGTCATCAAGTCCAGGCCCTCGACCGCGGCGGCCAAGGCCAGTGGCGTGAATACGTCGTGCGGTCCCTCGAAGGTGAAGACGCCGCTGGCGCCGGCCTCGCGCAGCACGTGCGCTCGCTCGATTGCGTCGGTCGGTCCGAACAGCGCCGTCATGACCTTCACGGCGTGAGAGCCTAGTCGTGTGACCATTCCACCCAATGCCGACGTCGTCGTCGTGGGTGCCGGGTTCGCGGGGCTGTCGGCGGCCCGTGACCTGGTGCGGCTCGGGCACGACGTCGTTGTTCTCGAAGGCCGCGATCGCGTCGGGGGACGCTCGTCCACGACGACGATCGCGGGCACACCGGTCGATCTCGGCGGAACGTTTGTCGGGCCAACGCAGGATGCCGTCATCGCACTGGCCAAAGAACTGGGCTGCGAGATGGTGCGGACATACAGCCGTGGCAAGAACCTGATCCGGTGGCGCGGCAGAGTCCGGTCGTATCGCAGCACCATTCCCCGGCTGTCGATCCTAGAGTTGGTTGACGTGTCGCGGATTCAGTGGCGGTTCGAGCGGGTCTGCCGGCGGGTGCCGGTGCACGAGCCGTGGACGTCGTCGATCGCCGACATTCTCGACTCCAAGACCCTCGATCAGTGGCTGCGGTATGTGCACGCGAACGCGTCGACGCGGGATCTGATGGCGATCATGGCCCGGGTGACGTGGGGCTGCGAGCCCGAGGAGGTGTCGATGCTGCACGCGGTCCGCTACGTCAAGGCCGCGGGCGGGCTCGGCCGCATGCTCGACGTCGAGGGCGGCGCCCAGCAGGACCGGTTCCCCGGTGGCACACAGCAGATTGCGCTGCGGGTGGCCGAAGAACTCGGTCAGCGGGTCGTGCTGAACGCGGTCGTACACAGCATCGAACGGCACGCCGACGGAACCCTGACCGTCGGTGCGGATCGTGGCAACATCGCGGCCAAGGCCGTCATCGTTGCCGTCTCGCCCGCGCATCGGGCAGGGATCGCGTTCGATCCGGCGCTGCCGCCGGAGTATGAAAAGCTCACAGTGCATTGGCCGCAAGGCAATTTGAGCAAGGCGTATGTCGCCTACGAGACGCCGTTCTGGCGCGAGAACGGCTGCTCGGGTGAGGCGCTTTCCGACGAGGGACCGGTGTTCATCACGTTCGACGTCAGCCC
>JBKOYU010000055.1:0-3564 GCA_046725575.1 Actinomycetota bacterium
CCGCCGGTCACCACGACCCGAGCGTCACCTAGTCCCAAATCCATGATGATCCTTTCCGGCCCCGGGGGGCGGTTGAATAAACCCGACTCACTGGTTTAATCTAGATTAGAAAGATGGATTAGATTTGTCTACCGGCGGCTATTGATGGGAGCCATCTGATGATGGAGTCACTGCTGACCAACAAGGTCGTAGTGGTCACCGGCGCCGTGATCGACGTCGACGGCGGGCGATACATGTGAGTACCGTCCGACATGACATCGACGGCGCCATCGGCCGGATCACTCTGGACCGCCCGGACCGGATGAACGCGATCAACGTGGCGTTGACCCGCGAGCTCGACGATGCGCTTCACCAGCTCGGCGAGCGCGACGATGTGCACGTGATCGTCATCCGCGGTGCTGGCGGAAACTTCTGCGCCGGAGGCGATTTCGACGAGGTGCAACGCCTGCGAAGCGAAGGGTCAGCCGCGCTGCGGTCGCTGTTCACCGGCTTCCACGAAGCGTGCGAGGCCATCGGGCGGGTGCCCGTGCCGGTAGTCGCCGCTGTCGAGGGAGTCGCGATGGCCGGCGGCTTCGAGCTGATGCAGGCCGCCGACATGGTGCTGGTGCGTGACGATGCGCGTATCGCCGACAACCACATCAACTTCGGCATGATCCCCGGCGGCGGCAGCACAGTCCGGCTGCCCCGCATCGTCGGCCGCCAAGCGGCGCTGGCATTGCTGCTGTCGGGTGAGCGTCTCTCGGGCACCGAAGCCGTCGCCCGCGGACTGGCTTACCGATCCTTCGCTCCGGCCGATTTCGACGAGGGTGTCGAGACGTTCCTCGCGCGGCTCGCCGGACGTGACCGCGACGCCGTGATAACGATCAAACGGCTGGTCAACGACGGCCTCGAGCAGCCGATCGGTCAGGCCCTGGCCGATGAAACCGACGCCGTGGTCCAGCGAATCTGCGGACAGACCGGCGACGACGGTGTCGTTGCCTTCAAGAACAGAGAGGTACGAGCATGACAACCACCATCGAGGATGCTGTCCTGTGTGACGTCGATGCCGACGGGGTTGCGCGGATCAGGCTGAACCGCCCTCAAACCTCGAACGGGGTCAACGTGGACACACTCAAAGCGCTGCATGACGCTGTGCTGAGGTGCCATGCCGACCGTTCGGTGAAGGTAGTGCTGCTCTCCGGGGAGGGCCGCAACTTCTGTGCCGGGGGCGATGTGCACATCTTTGAATCCAAGGGTCCCGCGCTGCCCGACTACCTGCGCGAAGCCACCGCCTGGCTGCAGCTTGCCAGCGCCGCGCTGATCCAGCTGCGGGTACCGGTGATCACCGCCGTACAGGGATTCGCCGCCGGCGGTGCGGGCCTGGGCCTGGTCTGTGCCTCCGACATCGTCGTGGCTGCCCGCTCGGCGAAGTTCTTCTCGGGCGCGGTGCGTGTCGGGATGGCGCCCGACGGCGGCTCGTCGGTCACGCTCAGCCAGCTCGTGGGGCTGCGCCAGGCATTGCGGATCCTGCTCACCAACCCCACCCTTGGCGCCGAGGAGGCCGCGGCGATCGGGTTGATCACCGAGGTCGTCGACGACGACGCGTTGACCGCGCGCGCAGAAGCGATCGCCGCCCAGCTGATCGCCCTTCCCAACCAGGCCCTGTCGGCCACCAAGCGACTGGTGTGGTCCGGCTTGGGCGCGCCCGTCGAGGCACGTCTGGCCGAGGAGGCCCGCACGGTCTCGGAGTTGTCGGGCACCGCCGATGCGCTGGAGGGATTGCGCGCGGTCATCGAAAAACGACCGCCGAGGTTCACCGGCCGAATGAACGTCCTGACCGAGGATCACGGCGCCGTGCGTGTCGTGACGTTGAACCGGCCCGAGGTCCGCAACGCCATCGACATCCCGCTGCGCATCGAACTCGCCGCCGCCTTGGAGTCCGCCGACGACGACGCGGCGGTCCGCGCGATCGTACTCACCGGCGCAGGCCGCGCCTTCTGCTCCGGCGGCGACATCGCCACCATGCAGCTGATGGATGCAGAGGCCGCGGTGGAGCGGGCGCAGTTGGCGCAGAGGGTGATCCGCGCCATCTGGAACACCCCCAAGCCCGTCGTTGCCGCGGTTGAGGGCGCAGCGTTCGGGGCGGGAACAGCATTGGCTGCGGCGTGCGACCGGGTCGTGGCCGCGCGCGACGCCCGCTTCGCGACAACGTTCACCAATGTCGGTCTCGCCGGTGACATGGGCACCTACGCGTCGTTGCCCCGCCGGGTCGGGGTTGCCCGCACGCGGCAGATGTTGATGATGCCCGAACCGTTCACCGCTGATGTCGCGTTGGAGTGGGGTTTGGTCGACGCGTTGGCCGAGCCTGGCCAGGCGCTGGCGTCCGCCTTGACCGACGCCGCCCGCCTCGCCAACGGCCCTGCCCAAGCATTGGGCGTCATCAAAGCCCTGCTGGCCGTGGCGCCGACACTGCATCCGCTCGATGTGCTGGATCGGGAGGCCGAGCATCAGTCCCGGCTGTTCGGAAGCGCGGACTTCGCCGAGGGCATCGAGGCCTTTCACGACAAGCGCCGTCCCACTTTCGGCCCCAGACAAGGAGTCCCGTCATGACATCGGTCATCGACCCCTCGGCAGGCACCGGCAGCCGTTATGACCAGCTCATCCACCGCGACAGGGTGCACGGGTCGCTCTATACCGACCCGTCGATCTTCGCCGAAGAACTCGACAAGATCTGGTACCACACTTGGGTTTTCGTCGGCCACGAAAGCGAGGTCGCCCAACCCAACGACTACGTGCGCAAGAAGCTCGGACCCCAAGACGTCATCATGACGCGCGACCGTGACGAACAGATCCACCTGCTGCTCAACCGCTGCGCTCACCGTGGCAATCAGGTCTGCGACGACGCAAGCGGCAACTCGAGCACCTTCCGCTGCCCGTATCACGGTTGGACGTTTCGCAACAACGGCGAGCTGGTCGGATTCCCGTTCTTCAAGGGCTATGGCGGGCGCAAACTCGACCTCGCGATGGGCCACGTTCCGCGGGTGGACTCCTACGGCGGCTTCGTCTTCGGCAGTTTCGCCGCCGATGGCCCCAGCCTGATCGAGCACCTGGGTGCCGCAGCAGGGGAGATCGACCGCTTGACCCGGCTGTCCCCGCAGGGCCGTGTCGAACTGACGGCGGGCTGGCTACAGCACCGAACGAACGCGAACTGGAAGCTGTTGGCGGAGAATGAAACCGACGGCTACCACCCGCAGTTCGTGCACGGGTCGATCTTCGGTGTCACGGGCAGCACGATCGGGCCGCTCTACAGCGACTCGTCGACCGCAGTCACCCGCGACCTGGGCGGCGGGCACAGCGAGAACGATCTGCGCCCGGAGTTCCGCAAGTTCGCCGAACCGATGCGTTGGTTCGGCACCACAGAATCAAGGGTGCCCGACTATGTCGCGGCGATGCGCCAACTGCACGGTGAGGCCGCCGAACAGATCCTGATCGAAGGCGCCCCGCACGTGATGATCTTTCCGAACCTGTTCATCGCCGAGATCCAGGTGTTCAACATTCAGCCGGTCTCGGTCGATGAGTGCGTGC
>JBKOYU010000099.1:0-11714 GCA_046725575.1 Actinomycetota bacterium
GCCTCACTCAGCGCCTGCGCGAACTCGCGGGCGAAAGTCTGTGTGCGCGAATACAAGTGAGGTTGGAAAACTACGATCGACCGGCCGTGCCGGCCGGACTGCTGGACCACCGTCCGCAACGCGGTCAGCTCGACGCGGACCTCGGTCGGATGGTGGGCGTAGTCGTCGAACACCCGCACGCCGTTGGCGGTGCCCACTAACTCCAAGCGGCGACGCACACCTTCGAAACCGGCGAGGCCGTCGAGGACGGTGTCTACGGGTGCACCGACCTGGATAGCGGCCAGCAGCGCACCCAAGGCATTGAGCGCCATATGCCTGCCCGGCACCGCGAGCCGCATCACCCGCGGTTGCGGTTCGCCCTGCAGTCGGATGTGCGCCACCGCGCCGGTGCCCTCCTGCTCCCAGCCCAACAGGGTGGCCGCCAGCGGCTGCGTCGGGTCGCTGCCGTAGCGGAGCACCCGGATGCCCAGTGCTTCGGTACGCTCGGCCAGCCCCGCTGCGCCGGCATCGTCGGCGCAAACCACCAGCGCGCCGCCGGGTGTGAGCCGCTCGACGAAGTCGTCGAACACCGCGCGGTACGCCTCCACGCTGCCGTAGAAGTCCAGGTGGTCGGCCTCGATGTTGGTGACCACCGCGACATCGGGGGTGTACTCCAGCAGCGAGCCGTCGCTCTCGTCCGCCTCGGCGACGAAACAGTCCCCGCTGCCGTGGTGAGCGTTGGTGCCCGCCTCACCGAGATCGCCGCCCACCGCGAACGACGGGTCAAACCCGCTGTGCTGCAACGCCACAATGAGCATCGACGTTGTGGTGGTCTTGCCGTGGGTGCCGGTGACCATCAGCGTGCTGTGTCCGGCCATCAACTTGGCCAACACCACCGGCCGCAGGATGACCGGGATGCCGCGGCGCCGCGCCTCGACCAGTTCGGGGTTGGTCTTGGGGATGGCGGCGTGAGTGGTGACCACGGCGGTCGGCCCGCCGGGCAGCAGGTCCAGCGACGACGCGTCGTGCCCGATCCGGATCGACGCACCGCGGGCGCGCAGCGCCACCACGCCGCGCGATTCCTTGGCGTCCGATCCCGACACCAGGCCACCGCGGTCCAGCAGGATGCGTGCGATGCCCGACATGCCCGCTCCCCCGATGCCGACCATGTGCACCCGCTGCAGCTCATCCGGGAGCGATTTCGCGTTCACCGCAACCGCTTTCGGCCGTCGCGGGCGCTGCGTGCGACTTCAAGCGCGACTTCTGCGACGCGCTGCGCGGCATCTCGGTGGCCGGCGAGCGCTGCGGCCGCGGTCATCGCCTGCAGCCGGCCCGGGTCGTTGAGCAGGCTGGTGACCGTATCGGCGACGAAGGACGGGGTCAGGTCGGCGTCGTCGACGATGAGACCGCCGCCTGCGTTGACAACCGGCAACGCGTTGAGCCGCTGCTCGCCGTTGCCGATCGGCAGGGGCACGTAGACCGCGGGCAGGCCGACGTCCGTCACCTCGGCGACCGTCATCGCACCCGACCGGCAGACGGCCAGATCCGCGGCGGCGTAGGCCAGGTCCATCCGGTCCAGATACGGCACGGCGACGTACGGCGGGTCACCGTCGGCCGGCTCGCGAAGGTCGAGGGTGTTCTTCGGCCCGTGCGCGTGTAGCACCGAAATACCCGCCACGGCAAGGTCTTTGGCGGCTGCGGCGACCGCCTGGTTGATCCGCTGGGCGCCTTGCGACCCACCGAAAACCAGCAACACCCGTGCGCCATCGGCGAACCCGAAGTGGGCCCGCGCCTGCCCGCGTAGCGCCATCCGGTCCAGCGAGGTGATAGCGGCCCGCACCGGCACGCCGACGACCTCGACGCGGGGCAGCCCGGGATCCGGGACCGCCGACAGCACGCGTTGGGCCGATCGGGCGCCGACGCGGTTCGCCCAGCCCGCGCTCGCGTTGGCCTCGTGAACGACGACAGGAACGCGGCGCCGTCGAAAGGGTCCGCCGCGCGCCGCCAGGTACGCAGGCAGCGCGACGTAGCCGCCGAACCCGATCACCACGTCGGCGTCGACGCTGTCCAGCACCGCACGGGTCTGCCGAACCGCTTGCCGCACCCGCAGCGGCAGCCGCACCAGGTCACCCGATGGCTTGCGCGGTAGCGGCACCGGCGTGATCAGCTCGAGGTGATAGCCGCGCTCGGGCACCAGCCGCGTTTCCAGCCCCCGCTGGGTGCCCAGCGCGGTGATCCGCACATCCGGGTCGAGCGCGGTCAGGGCATCGGCCACGGCCATCGCGGGTTCGACGTGCCCCGCGGTGCCACCACCGGCGAGGACCACGGACAGCCCCCGATCGTCCCCCTGCCCTCCGGGCGGGTGGGCCCCCCGCCCGCGTGGGGAGTGCCCCCAGCGCTCGCCCCCGGGGAGCTCCGGCCTATTCACCCGTAACGCTGACCTTCCAGTGTGCGAGCCCGACGGCTCTGATTGCGCTGGCCAGCACCCTGACGGCCGGACTTGGCCGATCGCTGGCCGCCTCCATGATGCCCTGAGCGCCGCACCTGCCGGTCGGCCGGATGGGGTTTGCGCTTCTTGTCCGTGACGGCCTTGCGGTCGGGCTTGCGCGCGGGCTTCGCGGGCGGAGAGGCCGGGCGTGACCGCAACCGATCGCGCAGCGCCTCGGTGCGGGTCGGCACATAGGGCTCCGGCAGCGGCAGCCGCAGCAGCCGGTTGACCCGGTCCTCGCGCCCGGCCCGTAGCGCCGCCACCGCCTCGGGTTCGTGGCGAGCCGCGTTCGCCATGATGCCGATTATCAAAAGTGTTGTCGCCGTTGAGGTTCCACCCGCCGAGATCAGCGGCAGCTGCAGGCCCGTCACCGGCAGCAGCCCGACCACGTAGCCGACGTTGATGAAGACCTGGCCCATCACCCACAGCGTGGCGGTCGCGGTGAGCAGCCGAAGGAACGGGTCGGCGGAGCGACGCGCGATCCGCATCCCGGTGTAGGCGAACAGCCCGAACAGGCACAGCAGCCCGACGGCGCCGACGAAGCCGAGCTCCTCGCCGATGATCGCGAAGATGAAGTCGTTGTGGGCGTTGGGCAGATAGTTCCACTTGGCAGTGCCCTGCCCCAGCCCGTCACCGAACACGCCGCCGTTGGCCAGCGCGAACCGCGCCTGGCGGGCCTGGTAACCGGAGCCCTGGGTGTCGGCACCGGGGTTGAGCCAGGACTGTACGCGGTCCGATCGGTAGCCCTCCGACACCGCCAGCACGGCCGCCGAGACCACGACGGCGATCAGCGAGGACACGAACACCCGCAGCGGCAGGCCCGCGTACCACAGCAGGCCGAGCAGGATGATGCCCAGCGACACCGTCTGCCCGAGGTCCGGCTGGGCGACGATCAGCGCCAGCGCGATGACGGCGGCGGGCACGAGCGGGATCAGCATTTCGCGCAGCGACGCCCGCTCCAGGCGCCGGGCGGCCAGCAGGTGCGCACCCCAGATGGCGAACGCGATCTTCGCCATTTCGGAGGGCTGCATGGAAAATCCGGCGATCACGAACCAGCCGCGAGAACCGTTGGCTTCCTTGCCGATTCCCGGGATCAGCACCAGGATCAGCATGACGATAGTGAGCGCGAACCCGCTGAACGCCAGGCTGCGCATCATCTGCACGGGCATCCGCATCGCGACGTAGAACGCGATCAGCCCGACGACCGTCCACAGCACCTGCCTGCCGAAGATCGCCCACGGCGATCCGTCCTCGTCGTACGAGTGCACCCCGGACGCGGACAGCACCATCGTCAGCCCCAGCGTGATGAGCAGCGCGGTCACGGCAATGATGAGGTGAAATGACGTCATCGGCCGGCCCAGCCATGCGCCGAATCTGGTGCGCGGCCCGCGGGCCTCGGTGACCGCGTCGCCGGCGGCCGCCTCCACTGCCGACTTGGTCCTCCGGTGCCGCAACCGGGTCAGGATGTTGCTCACGGCCGTTACCGGGTCAGAGCAGACACGGCCGAAGCGAACGCGTCGCCGCGCTGGCCGTAACCGCTGAACTGGTCGAAGGACGCACCGGCAGGGGCCAGTAACACGGTGTCGCCTGGGCCGGCCAATCCTCGGGCGGCATCGACGACCGCGGCCATCACCGCATCGCTGACGGACCGCCCGCTCACGTCGACCGCTCGAGTCACATGATTCACAGTGGACTCATTTTCCCCATGCACCCCAGAATCCTCCCCCGTCACAAGCTCGACTACGGGGACATCCGGGGCGTGTCGCGCTAACGCATCGCGGATCAGGGTCCGGTCACGGCCGATCAAAACCGCTCCGACCAGGCGATTCGCCACGCCGACGACCAGTTCGTCGACCGACGCGCCCTTGAGCAGGCCGCCGGCGATCCACACCACCCGCGGGTACGCGGTGATCGACGCCTGGGCCGCGTGCGGGTTGGTCGCCTTGGAGTCATCGACATATGTGACGCCGTCGACGGTGTCGATGACCTCGGAGCGGTGGCGGCCCACTTGAAACCCCGCCAGCGCGTCGGCGATGGCCTGCGGCGGCACGTCGACGGCACGGGCCAGCGCGGCGGCGGCCAGCGCGTCGAGCACCCCCACCGGACCAGCTACCGGGATTGACGCCGCCTCGACCAGCGCCAGCTGTTCGCCGAACGCGTTGTCGACGAGCACACCGTCGCGCACGCCCAGCTCCCCCGGCGCAGGGTCGCCGAGCCGGAAGCCGACCCGCACGGGCGCGGCGGCGGTCGGCAGCAGGCCGGCCGCGACCGGGTCGTCGAGCCCGACGACCGCCACCCGGCCGTCCAGCACGCGGGCCTTGGCGCGGGCGTAGGCGTCCATGGTGCCGTGCCAATCGAGGTGGTCCTCGGCGACGTTGAGCACGACGCCGGCCTCCGGCCGCAGCGACGGCGCCCAGTGCAGCTGGAAGCTCGACAGCTCGACGGCCATCAGCTCGGCCGGCTGATCCAGGACGTCCAGCACGGGGTCACCGATGTTGCCGCACAGCAGGGCGCTGCGACCGGCGGCGACCAGCATCGCATGCAGCATCGACGTCGTGGTGGTCTTGCCGTTGGTGCCGGTCACCACCAGCCAGCGCCGCGGCGGCCCGTAGCGACCGGATTGGTCCAGGCGCCAAGCCAATTCGACGTCGCCCCAGATCGGCACGCCTGCCGCGGCGGCAGCGACCAGCACCGGCGCGGTGGGTGGAAGGCCGGGACTGGTGACGACGAGGTCGTAGTCGGTGATCCGCTCGGCGGCGTTGGCCGCGTCGATCACCACGACGCCGTTCTGCGCAAACGTCGTCAGTGCCGACGGGCTGTCGTCGGTGAGCGTGGCGCGCGCACCGAGAGGCGTCAGCGCGGCGAGAATCGCGCGCCCGGTGACGCGGGCACCGGCGACCAGGACGGCGGCTCCTGACAGCTCCACGTCAGGCTCCGACAGTGGTCAGCCACTCGCTGTAGAAGAGCGCGACACCGAGACCGCAGGCGATCGCCGTGAGCAGCCAGAACCGGATGATGACCGTGGTTTCCGCCCAGCCGACGAGTTCGAAGTGGTGATGGAACGGCGCCATCCGAAACACCCGTCGCCCGGTGGTGCGGAACGCCATGATCTGCACAACGACCGAGGTCACCTCGGCGACGAACAGCGCACCGAGCACGACCGCCAGCATTTCCGTGCGGCTGGCCACGGACAGCCCGGCGATGATGCCGCCCAGCGCCAGCGAGCCGGTGTCGCCCATGAAAATCTTGGCCGGCGCGGCGTTCCACCACAGAAAGCCGATACACGCCCCGGCCGTGGCCGCCGCGATGATCGCGAGGTCCAGCGGATCGCGCACGTTGTAGCAGCCCAGGCCCGGGCTGGTCGCGCAGGCGTTGCGGAACTGCCAGAACGTGATCAGCACATACGCCGCGCACACCATCGCCATCGCCCCGGCGGCCAGCCCGTCGAGGCCGTCGGTGAAGTTCACCGCGTTCGACCACGCGGTGACGATGACGATGCAGAACAGCACGAAGACCGCGGGCGCGAGGGTGACCGTGGCGATCTCGCGGACGTACGACAGCTCGGCACTGCCCGGTGTCAGCCCGTCGGCGTTGCTGAACTCCAGTGCCAGCACGCCGAAAAGCACTGCGGCGGCTAGGATTCCGACGGTCTTGGCGGTCTTGTTCAGGCCCAGATTGCGCGCGCGACGGATCTTGATCAGGTCGTCGACGAAGCCGACGGCGCCCAGCGCGGTGGCAAGCCCCAGCACCAGCCAGCCCGACGCGGACGGCCCCTTGCCGTCCATCACGACGCCGATCAGTTGAGTTCCCAGGTATCCCGCCCAGATGCCTGCGACGATCGCCACGCCACCCATCGACGGGGTGCCGCGCTTCTTGTGGTGGCTCGGCGGCCCGTCCTCGCGGATCTCGTGGCCGAACCCCTGCCGGGTGAACAGCCGGATCAGCACCGGCGTAAGAAGGATCGAAACCGTCAGCGCGATGCCGACGGCGATGAGGATCTGCCTCATCCGCGAACGTCCTCGGCGACCAGTGCGTCGGCGAGGGCGCCGAGCCCGGCGGCGTTCGAGGCCTTCACCAGCACCACGTCTCCCGCCTGCAGTTCGGCCCGCAGCAATGCCAACGCGGCGTCGGCGTCGGCGACCATGGTGGCTTCAGACCCCCACGACCCCTCCATGACCGCCCCGTGGTGCATGGCGCTCATAGACCTCCCGGTTCCCACGACGATGAGTCGTGACACATCTAATCGCACCGCCAATCGGCCGATGCGGTCATGCTCGGATATCGCGTCGTCGCCGAGCTCGGCCATCTCGCCGAGCACGGCCCAACTGCGGCGTTTCTCCCCAGCTTCGCGGGCGATGGCGGCCAGCGCCTTCAGCCCGGCCCGCATGGAGTCCGGGTTGGCGTTGTAGGCGTCGTTGATGATCGTGACGCCGTCGTCGCGGGTGACGACCTGCATGCGGTGCTTGGACACCGGGCGGGCCGACGCCAGCGCGTTGGCCACCTGTTCGAGGCCGGCGCCGCACTCCAGCGCGACCGCGGCGGCGCATAACGCGTTCGATACCTGGTGGTCGCCGTGCACGGCAAGGGCAACGTCGGTTTCGCCGTCCGCGGTGTGCAACGTGAACCGCGGCCGGGCCAGCGCGTCGAGCGTGACGGGACCAGCCCACACGTCGGCGTCCGACGTCCGGCCCACGCGCACCACCCGTGCGGACGTCTGGTCGGCCATCGCGGCCACCGCGGTGTCGTCGACGTTGAGGATTACCACTCCCGACGACGGAACAGCTTGCGGCAGTTCGGCTTTCGTAGCAGCGATGGCCTCTCGCGAGCCGAACTCACCGAGGTGCGCGGTGCCCACGTTCAGCACGACCGCGATCGACGGCGGCGCTATCGATGCGAGTGCGGCGACGTTCCCCGGATGGCGGGCCGACATCTCCAGGACGAGGTAATCGGTGGCTTCCGTCGCCCGCAACACCGTCCACGGGTGGCCGAGCTCGTTATTGAAGGAGCCGGGCGGTGCGACGACTTCTCCCAGCGGGGCGAGCACCGCGGCGAGCAGATCCTTGGTCGAGGTCTTACCCGACGAGCCGGTGATGCCGACGATGGTCAGCCCGCCGTCGACGAGTTCGGCGGCGACCGCGGACGCGAGCCGCGCGAGCGCGGCGAGCACCGCGGCGCCTGAGCCGTCGATGTCGTGTTCGAGCACGCTGGCCGCGGGGTCGTGGGCGGGTTCGGGTTCGACGACGATCGCGGGCACGCCCACCGGCCGCGCCGCCAGCACCGCGACGGCACCCGCGCCGACCGCGGCCGCGGCAAAGTCGTGGCCGTCGGAGCGTGCCCCCGGCAGCGCCAGGAACAAGCCGCCGGGAGTGACTGCGCGCGAATCGAATTCGACGGTCCCGGTGACGCGGGTCGCTACCGCTTCTTCCGGGGATATGTCGGCGAGCCGTCCGCCGACAATGTCGGCGATCTGGGCGACGGTCAGATCGATCACGCGAGTGCCCCTAGCGCGGCGGCGAGTTCCTCGCGGTCGTCGAACGGCCGGGTCTGCCCGTGGCTGGTCTGACCGGTCTCGTGGCCCTTTCCCGCGATCAGCACCACATCACCCGCTCGCGCCCATGCCACCGCGTGGTCGATGGCCCCGCGACGGTCGCCGATCTCGACGATGTGTGCCGCCGTGCCCGCGGCTGTCGCGCCCGCCATGATCGAAGCCCTGATCGCGGCCGGGTCTTCGTCGCGGGGATTGTCGTCGGTGACCACCACCAGGTCGGCCAGTTCGGCGGCGACCCGGCCCATCGGTTCGCGCTTGCCAGGATCACGGTTGCCGCCCGCGCCGAACACCACGGCGAGCCGGCCGCTGCTCTGCGCACGCAGTGTCTCGAGCACCGCCCGCAGCGCCCCGGGTTTGTGCGCGTAGTCGACAAGGGCGAGAAAGCCCTGACCGCGGTCGATCCGCTCGAGCCGGCCGGGCACCGTCGCGCTGCGCAGCCCCGGCGCGGCCTGCTCGGGTGACACCCCGACGGCGTCCAGCAGCGCGACCGCCAGCAGGCAGTTGGCCACGTTATAGCGCCCCGGCAGCCCGATCCGCAGCCCGTGGTGCACGCCCGCAGGGTCGACGGCCAGGAACTCCTGCGCGCCGAGCTCGACCGCCTCGATGTTTTCCGCCCGCCAGTCGGCGTCGAGTCCGGTCGCGCTCACGGACACCGGGTGGTGCGCAATGCGGGCGATCGCACGTCCCGCGTCATCGTCGATGCAGATCACCGAAAGGCTTGCGTGCGTTGGCGACTCGGGGTCGAACAGCCGCGCCTTGGCGTCGAAGTAGTCCTGCATCGTCGGGTGGAAGTCGAGGTGGTCTCGCGACAGGTTGGTGAACCCGCCGACCGCGAAGTGCACACCGTCGACGCGGCCCAGCGTCAGCGCGTGGCTGGAGACCTCCATCACCACGGTGTCGACGCCCTGTTCGACCATCACCGCCAGCAGCGCCTGCAGATCGGGTGCCTCGGGTGTGGTCAGCGCGCTGGGCTGGTCGCGGCCGTCGATGCGGACGCCGACAGTGCCGATCAGACCGGCCACCCGCTCGGCCGCTCGCAGGCCGGCCTCCGCCAGATACGTCGTCGTGGTCTTGCCGGACGTTCCGGTGACGCCGATGACGCGCAGCCGATCTGACGGAAATCCGTAGACGGTGGCCGCCAACTCGCCCAGGACCGAACGCGGATCGGGATGGATCAAAACAGGAACGTCCCCGACGGCTGTGGCCGTATTCGCCGCCCCGGCGGCGCGGGCGATCGCCTCGACGCCAGCCGGGTCGGTGAGCACCGCGACGGCGCCCCGAGCCACTGCGTCGGCGGCGTAGCGCCCGCCGTGCGACGACGACCCTGTCAACGCCGCGAACAGGTCGCCGGGCTGCGCGTTCTGGCCGCGCAGCGTCACGCCAGTGACCCGCACATTTGGCACCGTGGCGCCGCCCACGGGCACGGCCTTCACCTGTTCAGCCAGCCGCCCCAGCGCTTGGCCGACGGGATGGGTGGGACGCAGGTTCATGGCGATGACACAGTACCGGCCGGGCCGGCGCTCCTCCCCGGCTCAGGCGGCTTGAAGCGTCAACGGCGGACCCGCGTCGGGCGACAGCGGCACGTTCTCCCGCTGCAACAGCCAGGCGGCGATGTTGTGGAACAGCGGCGCCATCGTGGTGCCGCGCTCGCCGTCGGCAGAGTGCTGCGGGTTGTCGGCCATCACGCCGATGACGTATCTGGGATCGTCGGCGGGGGCCATTCCCGCGAACGTGATCCAGTAGACGTTGTCGTAGTAGCAGCCGCAGCCGGGGTTGATCTGCTGGGCGGTGCCGGTCTTGCCGGCGATCTGGTAGCCATCGACCGCGGCCAGTGGCGCGGTGCCCTGCTGCACGCCCTCGGGGTCGCGTTGCACCGTCGCACGCAGCATCTGCCGCACGGTCTGCGCGGTTTGCGGCGACACCACCCGCACGCCCTCCGGCCGGGGCTCATCGGTGCGGGTGCCGTCGGGGGCGATGGTGGTCTTGATGATGCGCGGCGGAATGCGCACGCCGTCGTTCGCGATGGCCTGATACATGCCCGTCATCTGCAGCAGCGTCATCGAAAGACCTTGGCCGATAGGCAGGTTGGCGAAGGTGCTGCCCGACCACTGGTCGATCGGTGGCACCAGACCCGCGCTCTCGCCGGGCAGCCCGACGCCGGTGCGCTGGCCGAGGCCGAATTTGCTCAGCATGTTGGCGTAGCGGTCCGGGCCGATCCGCTGTGCCAGCATCAGCGTGCCGACGTTCGACGACTTACCGAAGATGCCGGTCGTCGTGTACGGCATCACACCGTGCCCCCAGGCGTCGTGCACGCTGACGCCGCCCATGTCGATTTCACCCGGGACCTGCAGCACCTCGTCCGGGTTGGACAGGCCGAATTGGATCACCGAGGCGGCGGTGACGATCTTGTTCACCGAACCCGGTTCGTACGGCGACGCCACCGCCGGGTTGCCGAGTTCGCGGTCCTCCTGCCGGCCGATGTCCTGCGACGGGTCGAACGTGTTGTCGTTCGACATCGCCAGCACCTCACCGGTTTTCGCGTCCAGCACCACGACCGACACGTTCTTGGCCCCGGACAGGTTCTTGGCCTGCTGCACCTGCTGCTGGACGTAGAACTGGATGTCGTCGTCCAGCGTGAGCATCACCGTCGATCCGTCGACCGCGTCGTGCCGGTTGCGGTAGCTGCCAGGGATCACCACACCGTCGGATCCGCGGTCATAGGTGATCGAGCCGTCGGCGCCAGCCAGCACGGCGTCGAGCGAATCCTCAAGTCCGAGAAGGCCGTGGCCGTCCCAGTCGATTCCGCCGACGATGTTGGCCGCCAGCGATCCGCCGGGATACTGGCGCAGATCCTGGCGCTCGGAACCGACTTCCGGGAACTTGGTGGTGATCGCGTTAGCGATGGCCGGATCGACCGCACGGGCGAGGTAGACGAACGAGTCGTTGCTGGTGAGTTTCTTCAGCACCGTCGTCGCGTCGGGTTTGTTGTTGAGCCGCAACGCGACTTCGGCGGCGATGTCGCGCAGCCGGCGGTGAGGGTCCGGCGCCTCAGGCGTTTTCGCCTTGGCGTCTTCGAGTTGCTTGCGGATCTTGACCGGCTGGAAGGTCAGCGCCCGGGCCTCGATGGTGAAGGCAAGCTTGTCGCTGTTGCGGTCGACGATCGCACCGCGCACGGCCTTCTCCACGTCGGTGACCTTGAGCTGACGCGCCGCCTCGGCGCGCAGACCCGCGGCGCGGGGCACCTGCAGTGTGAACAGCTGCGCGGCGGCGACCAGCAGCACCAGGAAGATGACGGCGTTGCCGGTCCGATGCCGGAACACGAATGACGCGCTGCGCAAACCGCTTTCGGCTGCCGGTTCGCGGGTCCGCCGCGCCTTCGCCGAGCGCTCCTGGGTGGGTTGCGCCTTGCGCGCTTTCGGTCTGCCCGGGCCGCGGCCCCGATTGTCGCCCTGGCTCACGCCTCGACTCCCGCTCGCTCCGGTCCTCGCTCGTACCTCGCTGCGATCCTCACTCTCAGTCGTCTTCGGGTGCTCATGCGGGCGCGCCGGGAAGTGGCGCGGCCACGGGCGTGGCCGCCTGTGGCTGACCCGCGTCGAGCGGCACGGCGGGCGCCTCCGCGGGCGGCACGGCAGGCGCTGCGGGCACCTCGGCGGGCGGTGCAGCCGGCGCAACCGCCGGGCCCAGCGCGGGCGTCTGCCC
>JBKOYU010000367.1:0-6551 GCA_046725575.1 Actinomycetota bacterium
CATTTTCAACCAATCTGATCGGAGGAGTACGAACGGTGGCGCCGCCTCGGGGCGCCCATGTCGGCGCGGAAAGTTGACGTGTCCACCAAACTAGACCACGGAGGTTGACGCGTCTAACTTCTTTCGGGGAGAAGCGTTCGCGGTTTGTTGTCACATCAACTAGTCGAGTAGGCAATGGGTCAGTCCGCCGGCGCGTCGCGGAGCTGTCTGCCGGCGCCGACAGGCGCGACCTCATGCGGGCCAGGCGCCGCGGATAGTTGGCACGTCAACATTGCGTTAGCATCACCCATATGGCGCGCAAGGTTCGGTGGCTCACCAAGCGAGAGATGGCGGCATGGGGCGGATTTGTGACCATGCGGTTCAAGCTGCTGTCTTATCTCGCGCGCGAGTTGCAACGCCAGACCGGACTATCGGAGGCGGATTACGACGTGCTGGTGGCGTTATCCGAGGCGCCAGGACAGCGTTTTCGGCTCGGTGAACTCGGCGAGCGGCTGGACTGGGAGAAGAGCCGGTTATCCAAGCAGATCAGTCGGATGGCGACCCGCGGGTTGGTAACCCGCGAGGACTGCCTCACCGATTCGCGCGGCGCATTCGCGGTACTGACCAAGGCTGGTCGCAGAGCGATCGAGGCTGCCGCTCCCATTCATGTCGAACTGGTGCGCAAGTGGTTCATCGAGGCGTTGACCCCTGCGCAACTCGAGGCGATGGCGGCGATATCCACCGCGGTGGTCGATCGGCTCACCGAGGATCAGGTCGTGGAAGCGCCCGGCAAGCAGACGAAGGTGTCCTGAGCAATCCGACGCAGCGATGCATTGATGTCTCGATATGAGACGCTACTATCTGGTCATGCCTGCCACCGACGGGTCTGAGCGAACACGCCGGGCGATCCTCGACGCCGCCGCTCGGGTACTAGGTCAACGGTCCGAGGCGGGGATGGCCGATATCGCCGAGGAAGCCGGTGTAGGGCGAGCCACGTTGTACCGGCATTTCCCAACCCGCGAGTCGTTGATCCAGGGCGTGCAGGATGCCGGAAGCGCCGAACTTGTCGCCGCCTTCGCGTCGGCCGGCCTCGACGAGCTGCCCGCCGACCGGGCCATCGCCAGAATCACCGGCATCTTCCTGCGCACCGGCGCCAAGTACGCCGCAGTCATCAGCCGCGACGATGAACACCGCGAACACGCCGCCAGGGATCGTGCGATCGAACCCATTCGCACTGTCATCGCCCGCGGTATCCGCGACGGCGAACTTCGGACCGACCTCCCCGATGGTGCACTGTTTGAGATGTACTCGGCGCTAGTCGCACGCGCACAGTTACTCACCATCACCGACAGGCTTACGCCCGAACAGGCCGCAGACGCCGTGGTGGCGGTGTTTCTCCACGGCACGCTGAAGCGTTAATCCATGTGCTAGCGCAGGTATTGGTCGTCTGTGACGTGTTCGAGCCAGTCGACCGGTTTGCCGTCGACGCTGTCCTGGATGGCGATGTGGGTCATGGTGCCGGTGTCGGTGGCGCCGTGCCAGTGTTTGACACCGGGCGGGGTCCAGATCACGTCACCGGGTTTGATGGCCTGCTTCTGACCGCCCCACTGCTGGATCCAGCCAGTCCCCGTCGTCACGATGAGGGTCTGTCCGGCGGGGTGAGTGTGCCAGGCGGTGCGTGCGCATGGGGTGAACGTCACTTCGGCTGCGCTGAAGGTACGCACCGCGTTCGGATTGAACAGCGGTTTGACGCTGACCTTACCGGTGAACGTGTCAGCGGATCCTTCAGTGGCAGCCCGGGATTCGCCCGGCGAGATTTCCATGGCTTCGTCGGCGCCGGCGGGCGTGGCCTTGTACAGACTCAACGGCGCAGCGGCAGCCGCGATCAGCGCCATCGTCGTGATGAGTTTCATATTCATCCTTCCCGCTTTCATCACAGCAGCTTCTCGATGGTGATCGGTAGATCCCTGATGCGTTTCCCCGTGGCGTTGAATACGGAGTTGGCGATTGCGCCCGGGACACCGACCATGACCACTTCGCCGAGACCTTTGACTCCGATCGGCCCGGCGATGGTGTCTTCGGCGGGTAGGAACGCGGCGTCGAGTGCCGGGACGTCGGCGTTGACGGGCACGAGGTAGTCGGACAGGTTGGCGTTGAGGATGCGCCCGTCGCGGTGGTCGATTTCGCCGTGCTCCAACAGCGCCATCCCGATGCCTTGGGTCATGCCGCCGAGGGCTTGGCTGTGGGCGAGCTTTGGGTTGATGATGCGGCCGGCGTCGTAGACGGCGTGGATCCGTCGGATCCGCACAGTGCCCAGGAGTTCGTCGACGGCGACCTCGGCGAACACCGCGCCGTAGGAGTGCATGGAGTAGCGGTTCTTGGCGTCGTCGGGGCTGTAGGTATTTGTGGCGTCCAGGTTGGGCCAGCCGCGGCGGCGCAGCAGTTCTTGGTAGCTTTCGCCGCGACCCGGATCGGCGCGCGTGTGCATCCGCCCGTCGGTGACGATGACGTCCTCGGGTCGAAGACCATTCAGTGGTGAACCGGGGTCGACGACGGCGGTGCGAATGAATCTGTCACGCAACATATTCGCGGTCAGGGCCATGCTGTTGCCGACACTGAGCATGGTTTGCGAGCCGTACTGAGTGGCGGCCTTCGGAAAGCGGCTGTCGCCCAACGAGAAACGCACTCTGTTCAGCGGCAGGCCAAGGGCATCGGCGACCATCTGAGTCATCGAGGTATAGGTGCCCGGGCCGATATCGCTGGCGGCGGCGAACACCTCCGCGGTGCCGTCGGCGTTAATCCGTGCCGACGCCGACGACTCCGATCGCACGACGTGGTAGAGCGCCGCGGCGGTGCCCATGCCGATGAGCAGGTCACCGTCGCGGGTGACTCCGGGTGTGGGGTTGCGCCGCGACCAGCCGAAGGTGTCGGCGCCTTGGCGGAAGCACTCGGTGAGCCGTCGGGTGGAAAACGGGGTGCCGGTGCTGTCGTCACGGTCGGGTTCGTTGCGCAGCCGAATCTCGATGGGGTCCATCCCGATTCGGTGGGCGAGTTCATCGATGGCGCACTCCAATGCGAACGCACCGGTCACTGCGCCGGGTCCACGCATATAGGTCGGGGAGCTGATATCCAGCGGGACGATGCGTGCCGACGCTCGGAACGCCGGAGAGCGATACAGCAGCCGAGTGCCTTCGGTGATCGGGTCCTCGAAGCCGGGGTAGCGCGAGATCTCCACGTGGCTTTCGTGAATCGTCGCGGTGAAGCGTCCGTCTCGATCGGCGGCGATGGCCAGCCGTTGCCGACTCGTCGGACGGTAGCCGATCGCGGCATACATCTGCGGCCGGGTCAGCGAAAGCTTGACCGGGCGGCGCATCTGGCGGGCCGCGGACGCGGCAAGAAGCTGATGAGGCCAGGTTTCTCCGGCGCTGCCGAACGCGCCGCCGACGAAGGGGGAGATGACGCGGATGGATTCCACGGGAATGCCGAACGCCTTGCTGTAGGCCTCTTGGGCGAGATTGATTCCTTGTACCTTGTCCCACACCGTCAACCGGTCACCGTCCCACTGCGCAATCGTGGCGGGGATCTCCATCGGGTTGTGGTAGTTGCGGGCGATCGAGTACGTGGCGTCGACCGCGACGGCAGCGGTTCGCAGGGCGGCGTCGGCGTCACCGCGAGAGTAGTCCGGGCCCTGCGTGCTGGGTTCGTGTTTCGCGGCGGAGTCGTCGATGTCGGTGAGGGCGGTTTCGGTGCGGTAGCGCACCTGCACAAGACCCGCCGCCTGGGTCGCGGCGTCCAGCGTGTTGGCGATCACGATGGCAAGGGGTTGGCCGAAGAAGGATACCTGCTGCATATCGAAAGGCAGTGTGACGCCGGTGAAGTCGGTCAACACGCGGATCACGTCGGGATGGTCCAGCGCGGCCTTGGTGTCGATGCCTTCTACTGTTGCGCGGGAGACGGTGCTGCACACCAGCACGCCGTGCACGAGGTCGGGTATCGGGTTGTCGGCAGCGTAGCGGGCGGCGCCGGTGACTTTGAGGCGGCCGTCGACGCGGGTGACGGGCTGGCCGGCCAAGGGAGCGGCGGCGGGCAGTGGCCGGGTCATGGCAAGCCCGCCACGGTCGCCAGTTGACGTGCCACGGTGTTCTTGAGGAGTTGCACCTTGAATCCGTTCTCGGAGAGCGGTTTTGCACCGTCGGCGGCGACCGCGGCCGCATCCGCCCACAGCTCGGGACTGGCTGGCCGCCCGATCAGGCGACGTTCGACGGCGGGTAGCCGCCAGGGCACGGTGCCGACGCCACCGGCGGCGATGCGGGCTGCGCGCACGACTCCGCCGGACAGGTCGAGGGCGACCGCGGCAGAGCACAGGGCGAATTCGTAGGACTGACGGTCGCGCACCTTGAGGTAGCCGGAGCGGCGGGTGTCGGGCCGAACCGGAACCTCGACTGCGGTGATGAGCTGGCCGGGCCGCAGGTTGTGTTCCTGAGCGGGTGTAGTGCCGGGCTGGCGGAAGAAGTCGCTAATGCGGATCGGGTGCTCGCCGGCGCGGTCCTTGACGATGACTGTCGCGTCGAGCGCAGCCAGCGCGACCGCGAGGTCGGAAGGATGTGTGGCCACGCACTGATGGCTGGTGCCGAAGATGGCCTGCGTGCGGTTGCGGCCCCCGATCGCGCCGCACCCCGAGCCGGGGTTTCGGCGGTTGCACGGGGCAGACACGTCGCGGAAGTAGAGGCAGCGGGGCCGCTGCATGAGATTGCCGCCGATCGACGCCATATTGCGCAACTGAGCCGACGCGCTCAACTCTAGGGCTTGTGTGATGACTGGAAACTGTTGGCGCACCTCGCGATTGGCGGCAAGCTCGGACATCCGTACCAGCGCGCCGACCCGCAGCCGGGCCGAGTTCAGGTCGATGTCGCGGTGCGGCAAGCCGTTGATGTCGATCACGCGCTCGGGACGCTCGATGGTCTGGCGCATCAGGTCGACCAACGTGGTGCCGCCTGCGAGGTAGCGGGCACCGTCTGCGCCGGCCTCTAAAGCGGCGGATTCGTCGGTGGTTCTGTCGAATTGAAAGGGAATCATCGCGCTAAGCACCACCTTGCTGCGCGACACGGGAGACGGCGGTGACGATGTTGGTGTACGCGCCGCAGCGGCAGATGTTGCCGCTCATCCATTCGCGGATCTCCTCGGGCGATCCGGCGTGGCCTTCGCGGATGCAACCGATACCGGAGACGATCTGTCCGGCGGTGCAGTACCCGCACTGAAAGCCATCTTCGTCAATGAAGGCTTGCTGCAGCGGGTGCAGTCTGCCGTTGCGCTCCAGGCCCTCGATGGTCGTGATCTCTGCGCCATCGGCCTGCACCGCCAGGGTCAAGCAGGACACCACGCGCTGGTCGTTGATCATGACGGTGCACGCGCCACAAGCGCCTTGGTCGCAGCCCTTCTTCGTGCCTGTCAGACCGACCTGTTCACGCAGCATGTCCAGCAGGGACGTGCGGTTGTCGACCGTCACCTCACGGGCTTCACCGTTGATCCGCAACCGCACCACCGTCGCGGTCTTCACGGCGTCGGATCGATTCCCACATCCGTCGAACAGCCCGATGGCCGCCACGGCGCCGCCGACGGCAACCGAGGCGCCGACGAAGGTGCGACGCTTCATCCGCAGTGATTGAGTGTCCGGTTGCGGTGCGTCGGCGTCGTGATGACTCATCGGGCTTTCCTTCAGTGGTGTAGTGACTGGCGAGCGGCGCGGCAGAACCTCGCTAGTAATGAGCAGCAACACCGGTCCGGCTCATTGCTTGACCACGCCCGCCGCAACTCCAGGTAACCAGCGTTGCGGACGCGACGGGAGGCCTTGTTGAGGGATGTATTGCCAGTACACCTCAGCCGCAACCGCTCCATGTGCTGGTGATGATTGCGCACGCGCACGAAAAGTATTCACCTGCAGCGCATCTGCGATCGGTGCGGCGGCAGTCACTTGCGAGGGCATGCGGTGGGGCTAACGGCACGTGCTGTTGCTGGACAGTGGGGCCGCCGGTGGGATGCCCTCGTAGTACATGCATAACTGGCAGCTGTCATATCCGATGCGGGTGCCGTTGTCTGGACAGGCACAACGTCAAAGGAGTTCACATGACACCGCAGAGCACTCAGCCATTCACCGACAAAGTCGCCTTCGTTACCGGCGCGGCCGGCGGCATCGGCCAAGCGACCGCAGTGGCCTTTGCCCAGCAGGGCGCCACCGTGGCCGTCGCCGACATCTCAGCCGACGGTGCCACCGACACCGCCCGCATGATCGAAGACCACGGTGGCAAGGCGCTCGCACTCCGTTGCGACGTCACGCGCAACGAAGACGTGGCAGGCGCACTCCAACAGACCTTCGAGACCTTCGGGCGTCTGGATTACGCGTTCAACAACGCGGGCATTGAACAACCCATCACACCCGCCGTCGACATCGCCGACGACGATTGGATATGCATTCTCGATGTCAACACGCGTGGCGTGTTCCTATGCATGAAACACGAGATACCCCTGATGCTGGCCAACGGTGGCGGCGCGATCGTCAACACGTCGTCTGGTGC
>JBKOYU010000327.1:0-4612 GCA_046725575.1 Actinomycetota bacterium
CAAGCGATCAGTATGAGCAAGCTTATGTTGTGGGCCCAGGTAGGGTGCACCGAGCCTTGGCGCCTTCGCGAATTGGGAAAGCTGCTGACGCAGCTGTTAAATTCGGTGAAGGTCCTGCACCCGCGTGGGCTGGAGAAGCGACGGCGCCGAACCTCCCCTTCCTGATCGGAGTTTGACGGACGTCGCATGTCGGTTTGCATCCGGACCTGGGGCTCGGGTTTCCAACCCGGCCCTGATCAAGAGAAAACGTGAAGAGGTTGCCAAGCATGCCGCACATCGACATGTCGATTCCTGCACTGGTCCGCACGCGGGCCACTGAACAGCCCGACGTCACGGCATACACGTTCATGGACGGCGCGCTGGACGGCACGGGCCATCCCGAAAGCCTGACCTGGGAGCAGGTCTACCGGCGGTCGCAGGTCGTGGCCGAGGAACTGCGCCGGTGCGGCACGACGGGTGATCGCGCGGCGATCCTGGCGCCCCAAGGCCTCGACTACATCGTCGCCTTCCTCGGTGCGCTGCAGGCGGGCTTCATCGCGGTTCCGCTGTCAGTGCCCCAGTTCGGCGTTCACGACCTCAGGGTCGCCTCGGCACTGCAGGACAGCGACCCGGTCGCGCTGCTGACGACCTCGTCGGTGGTCACCGACGTCAACAAGTACGCGAGTGGCCAGCGTGGCCGACAGGGACCTGCGGTGATCGAGGTCGACCTGCTCGACTCGGATTCCACGCGCGACCTCGACACCACCGACCACTCCTGCCTTGGGCCGGCGTACCTGCAGTACACGTCTGGCTCCACCCGGACTCCGGCGGGGGTGATCGTCACGCACCGCAATGTCACGACCAACGTGCGCCAGGCGGTTCAGGACTACTTCGACGACGACGGCAACGCGCCAGAGCGCACGGTGGTGGTGTCGTGGCTCCCGTTCTACCACGACATGGGCCTCATCATGGGTGTCTGCGCGCCGCTAGTGGCTGGCCGCAGCGCGGTGCTGATGAGCCCGCTGGCATTCCTGCGCAAGCCCGCCAGCTGGATGCAGCAACTGGCCAGCCACCCCCACTCCGTCTCCGCCGCGCCGAACTTCGCGTTCGAGTTGGCCGTCCGGAGGACGTCCGACGCCGACATGGTCGACGTCGACCTGGGGCACGTGCAGGCCATCCTCAGCGGGGCCGAACGCGTCCACTACGCGACGATCAAGCGGTTCACCGAGCGGTTCGCCCCCTTCGGCCTTCAGGAGCGCGTCCTGCGGCCCTCCTACGGCCTTGCCGAGGCGACCCTCTACGTGGCCACCCCCGAACCCGGAAAGCCCGTCACGACGGCCCGCTTCGACCTCGCGCAACTGTCGGCCGGACTCGCCCGTCCCTGCGTCGGGGGTCGCGACGGCACCACCGAGCTGGTGAGCTATGGCGCGCCGCGGGCCTGCCTGGTCCGCATCGTGCACCCGGAGACCGGCATCGAACAGCCGGCGGGGGCGATCGGCGAGATCTGGGTGCACGGGGACAACGTCGCCCAGGGCTACTGGCGCAAACCGGAGCAGAGCGCGCGCACCTTTGGCGAACGGATCACAGATCCGTCAGCCGGAACACCGGCGGCACCCTGGCTACGCACCGGAGACCTGGGAGTCATCTCCAATGGCGAGCTGTACATCATGGGCCGTCTCAAAGACCTGCTGATCGTCGACGGTCGCAACTACTATCCCGACGACATCGAGTCGACGATCCAGGAGATCACCGGCGGCCGCGTCGCCGCGATCGCCGTCGAAGACGACGACACCGAGAACCTCGTGGCGATCATCGAGCTGAAGCAACGTGGGTCCGCCCATGAGCACGCTCAGCGGCTCGACAAAGTCAAACATGAAGTCTCGACGGCGATCTGGCGGTCCCACAATCTCCGCGTCGGCGACCTCGTGCTGGTGTCGCCCGGTTCGATCCCGATCACCACCAGCGGCAAGATCCGCCGGTCGTCGTGTGGGGAGCTGTACCGTCAGGGTGAGTTCGAACGACTGGACATCGCGGTATGACGTCGTTCGGCGATCAGGAAGCCGAACTTCGTAACTGGCTGGTCGACTACCTCGTCACCAACATCGGCTGCAGCCCCGACCAGATCGACCCCGACGCGCCGCTGAACGAGCTGGGCGTGGGATCGCGCGACGCGGTGGTGCTGTCGGGTGAGCTCTCCGAGCTGTTGCGGCGTCCGGTCTCGCCGGTGGACTTCTGGCAGAACCCGACCCTCAATAGCCTGGCCTACGCGCTGGTCCATCCCGATGCAGAGCCGGCGGGCGCCGTGCCCGGTGCCACCGGCAGCTCGCTGAACGAGCCGATCGCCGTCATCGGGCTGGGCTGCCGGCTGCCGGGCGACATTTACGGACCCGACGCGCTGTGGGACTTCCTTGCCGCGGGCCGCTCAGCGGTGGGAACCGTGCCCGACGAGCGGTGGCAGGCGTTCGACGACGGCTCGCCCGAAGCGGCGGCGGCATTGGCGCACACCACGCGGTGGGGCTCATTTCTGACCGACATCGCCGGTTTCGACGCCGACTTCTTCGGTATCACGCCCCGGGAAGCCGACCGCATCGATCCACAGCAACGCCTATTGCTCGAGGTCGCCGTCGAGGCGCTCGAGCATGCCGGCATCCCGGCCGAATCGCTCCAGCGCTCGCAGACAGGGGTGTTCGCCGGTGCTTGCGTCAGCGAATACGGGTACATGGCCTCGCGTGACCTCAGCCAGATCGACGCCTGGACGGGCACCGGCGGTGCCTTGAGCATCATCGCCAATCGGCTCTCCTACTTCCTGGACCTGCGGGGACCGTCGCTCACCGTTGACACGGCCTGCTCCTCGTCGCTGGTCGCGGTGCACCTGGCCTGCCAGAGCCTGCGGACCGGCCAATCCGAGCTGGCGATCGCGGCAGGGGTGAACCTGGTGCTCTCGCCTGCCGTGACACGCAGCTTCGATGCGGCCGAAGCGATGTCGCCAAGCGGCGCCTGCCATGCCTTTGACGCCGCCGCCGACGGATTCGTCCGCGGTGAGGGCTGCGGTGTCGCGGTGCTCAAGCGGCTCTCCGATGCGCTGCGCGACGGAGACCGGGTGCTCGCGGTCGTGCGCGGTTCCGCGGTCAATCAAGACGGTCGATCCAACGGACTGATGGCGCCGAACCCCGCCGCTCAGGCCGCAGTGCTGCGCGCCGCCTGCGCCGATGCGGGCGTCCAGCCCTCCGAGATCGACTTTGTTGAGGCGCATGGAACCGGAACGCTGCTCGGCGACCCCATCGAAGCCCGTGCCCTCGGGGCGGTGTACGGGCGCGGACGGCAACCGAACGCCCCGCTGCTGGCCGGCGCCGTCAAGACCAACCTCGGCCACCTGGAGGCAGCCGCGGGCATCGTCGGGCTGATCAAAGCAACCTTGGCGGTGCAACGAGGCACGATTCCAGCCAACCTGCACTTCGAAACCCCCAATTCGCATATCCCTTTCGACGAGCTTCGGCTGAAGGTGGTGGACGAAGCGACCGAGTGGCCGGCAACCGGACGTCCGCGCCGGGCGGGCGTGTCGTCGTTCGGTTTCGGTGGCACGAACGCGCATGTGGTCCTCGAGCAGGGCCCTGAGGTGCCTGAGGTGATCGTGCCGGAGCCCGCGGCGGTACCGGCGGTCACCACATTGGTGGTAACCGGCAAGAACCTTGAGCGCATGACCGCGATGGCCACGACATTGGCCGATTGGATGACCGATGCCGGGGCGCAGGTGCCGCTGGTTGACGTCGCGCACACGCTCAACCACCACCGGACCCACCAAGAGACGTTCGCCACGGTCTGCGCGGCCGACCGGGCCGAGGCCGTGGTCGGGCTGCGGGCGCTGGCGGCCGGGCAGTTCGCGACCGGGGTGGTCGGCCCGCACCAGGGGCCGTGCGGTTCGGGGACCGTGTTCGTGTATTCGGGTCAGGGTTCCCAGTGGGCGGGGATGGGCCGGCAGCTGCTCGCCGACGAGCCGGCATTCGCGGCCGCCGTCGCGAAGTTGGAGCCGGACTTCGTGGCGGAGGTCGGGTTCTCTTTACACGACCTGCTGGCCAGCGGGCAGGAACTGACCGGCATCGAGCGGATTCAGCCGGTGTTGGTGGGTGTTCAGTTGGCGTTAACGGCGTTGTGGCGCTCGTACGGGGTGGAACCCGATGCGGTGATCGGGCATTCGATGGGCGAGGTGACTGCGGCGGTGGTGGCCGGGGCGCTGAGTCCGGCCGAAGGTTTTCGGGTGATCGCCAGGCGGTCGCAGTTGATGTCCCGGCGCGCCGACAAGGGCGCGATAGCTATGCTGGAGCTCAACGCGCACGCCGCCGAGGCGTTGATCGCCGATTTCCCAGGGGTGACGGTGGCGGTGTATGCCTCACCGCGCCAGACCGTGGTCGCCGGGCCAACCAAGGCGGTTGACGCCGTCATCGCCGGGGCAAGTCAGCAGAACACGTTCGCCCGCAGGGTGAACGTGGATGTGGCGTCCCACCATGCGATGATGGATCCCATCCTGCCGGAGTTGAGGGAGGCGTTGGCTGGTCTGGCGCCGAGGCTTCCGCTCATCCCGGTCATCTGTACAGTCGAGAATGCCGGTGCCGCGCCGCTGTTCGATGCCGACCAC
>JBKOYU010000594.1:0-3769 GCA_046725575.1 Actinomycetota bacterium
AAGTCCACTCAGCTGAACGGTGGCCGCCGATCGATTCGCCGCGACGCCAAGCCCGCCGATCGCCACACCCGCGCGATCCAGTCGACGTCCTCGTCGGTGACGAGGTTGCCCATCACCCGCACCGCGATGTTCATCAAGAACGTCGACCTCATCGCAAGCGGCCCCGTCAAAGGTAGGAACCGCGGGATCGTCAGCAATAGCCCCAGCCGCCGCGCGACCGAGAACGCCCGCGCGTAATGCGCCGAAAGCACTGCGGGCCACGCCGCCGACAGGTCACCGGCGCCTAACATCTCGGCCGCCAGCCGGCCCGTCTCCAGCCCGTAGTCGATGCCCTCGCCGTTGAGCGGGTTGACACAGGCCGCGGCGTCGCCGATCAGCATCCAGTTCGGCCCCGCCACCCCCGACACCGCGCCGCCCATCGGCAACAACGCCGACAACGCCAAGCGCGGTTCGCCGGTAAAGCCCCATTCCTCGCGACGCAGCGACGTGTAATACGACATCAGCGGCCGCAGAGCCGCATCGGCCGGCCGCTTCGACGTCGCCAGCGCGCCGACGCCGATGTTCACCTCGCCATTGCCGAGCGGAAAGATCCACCCGTAACCGGGCAGCACGCGACCCTCCGGCGAGCGCAGCTCCAGATGCGACGTGATCCACGGCTCATTGGCCCGCGGTGTCGCGATGTACCCGCGGACCGCCACGCCGTACACCGTCTGCTGATGCCACTGGCGACCCAACACCCGGCCCAGCGGCGAGCGCGCTCCGTCGGCGACGATCAGCGACGTGCATCCGATCTCGGCGCCGGAATCCAACAACAGCGACGCAACACGGCCAGCCGAATCATGCCGCACGTCAACGGCTTTCACGCCGAGCAGCATCTTGGCGCCCTCGTCGGCGGCCACCATTCGGATGCGGTCGTCGAGCTCCGTGCGGGGCACCGCGCTGCTCACCGACGGGAACGACGGGCCCGGCCACTCGATTTCCACCTCGCCGCCGAACCCCACCAGCCGCAGCCCGCGATGCTGCACCCGGCCCTCGAGCCACCAGCCGAGCCCCAGCCGCTGCAGCTCGAAGACCGCACGCGGGGTCAGGCCGTCGCCGCACGCCTTGTCGCGAGGGAACTGCGCAGAGTCGATGACCAGCACGTCGCGCCCGGCGCGGCACGCCCAGGCGGCCGCGGCCGAGCCCGCAGGCCCGGCCCCGACGACGACCACGTCGGACTGCGTAAACCCCCGGGTCGTCCCCTGCCCTTCGGGCGTGGGCCCACCGCTCCTGCCCGCCGGTGTATCCACGCCTCCCAGTATGTTGGCAGGGTGAGGACACCAGCGAGCGTGGTGGCAGGGGTGGACTTCGGCGACCCCGTCTTCGCGCATGAGGTCCGCGATGGCGTGGCGCGCATCGAGGACCTGATGGCCACTGAGTTGGGCAAAGCCGACCAGCTGATGTCCGAGGCCGTTCAGCATCTGTTCCAGGCCGGCGGCAAACGGTTCCGCCCGCTGTTTACGGTGCTGTCGGCGCAGCTGGGGCCCGAACCCGACGTGTGGCAGGTCACCGTCGCGGGGGCCGTCATCGAGCTGGTGCACCTGGCGACGCTGTACCACGACGACGTGATGGACGAGGCGCAGGTGCGTCGCGGCGCCCCCAGTGCGAACGCCCGCTGGAGCAACAACATCGCGATCCTGGCCGGCGACTACTTGTTCGCGACGGCCTCGCGCCTCGTCTCCCGGCTGGGTCCGGAGGCGGTGCGGGTCATCGCCGACACGTTCGCGCAGCTGGTAACGGGCCAGATGCGGGAGACCCGCGGCGTGGCCGAGGGTGTCGACGAGGTCGAGCACTACCTGAAGGTGGTGTACGAGAAGACGGCGTGCCTGATCGCGGCGTCGGGCCGGTTCGGGGCGACGTTCTCCGGCGCCGACGAGGAGCAGATCGAGCGGTTGAGCCGGCTCGGCGGCATCGTCGGCACCGCGTTTCAGATCTCCGACGACATCATCGACATCGACAGCGACCCCAATGAATCGGGCAAGGTTCCAGGCACCGACCTGCGCGAGGGCGTGCACACGCTGCCGGTGCTGTACGCGCTGCGTGACACCGGCCCGGACGGGGACCGGCTGCGGCAACTGCTGAAGGGTCCGGTCGAGAACGACGACGACCTGGCCGAGGCGCTGCGGCTGCTGCGCATGTCGCCCGGTATGGCGCAGGCCAAGGACACCGTGGCGCGGTATGCCGTGCAGGCCCGCGACGAGCTGGCCAACCTGCCGGAGGGGCCGGGGCGCCAAGCGCTGGCGACGCTGGTGGACTACACAGTGAACCGACACGGCTGACGCGGCAGGAACCCGCGGGGGCCGGTCAGGCGTTGAAGCAGCAAGACTCACCCGGTTTGCAGTAGGAGGAAGCCACGATGACCTGGCATCCGCACGCCAACAGGGCCAAGACCTTCGTGTTGCTGGTGAGTATGTCGGCGCTGATCGTGTTCATCGGCGCGCTGTTCAACAGCAGGGCGATCCTGTGGCTGGCGGTGCTGTTCGCGGTGGGCATGAACGTCTACGTCTACTTCAACAGCGACAAGATGGCGCTGCGGGCGATGCACGCGCAGCCGGTGAACGAGATGCAGGCTCCGGCGATGTATCGCATCGTGCGGGAGCTGGCGACGACGGCTCGGCAGCCGATGCCGCGGCTGTATATCAGCGACACCGCGGCACCGAACGCCTTCGCGACAGGCCGCAATCCACGCAATGCGGCGGTGTGCTGCACGACTGGCATCCTGCGGATCCTCAACGAGCGCGAGCTGCGCGCGGTGCTCGGCCATGAGCTCAGCCACGTGTACAACCGCGACATTCTCATCTCGTGCGTGGCCGGCGCGCTGGCGTCGGTGATCACGGCACTTGCCAACATCGCGATGTTCGCGGGCCTGTTCGGCGGCAACCGCGAAGGTGGTGCGAATCCCTTTGCGCTGCTGCTCGTTTCGCTGCTGGGCCCGATCGCGGCGACGGTGGTGCGGCTGGCGGTGTCGCGGGCGCGGGAGTATCAGGCCGACCAGTCGGGCGCAGAGCTGACGGGTGATCCGCTGGCGCTGGCGAGCGCGCTGCGCAAGATCAGCGCGGGGGTGCAGCAGGCGCCGCTGCCACCGGAGCCGCAGCTGGCCGACCAGGCGCACCTGATGATCGCCAACCCGTTCCGCGCCGGTGAGCGCATCGGCAAGCTGTTCTCCACGCACCCGCCGGTTGAGGACCGGATCCGCCGGCTGGAGGAGATGGCGGGCCGTGGCCCTGGGCAGTACTGACGTCCGGGTGCGCCCGTAGGCCACGCCCCCTAAGGTGTCGTGCGTGCTGAGCAGAATTGTGATCGGCGTCGTCGGGGTCGCCGGTGCGGCCGTTCTCGGCGTGCCGGGCATCGCGGCGGCTGAGCCGCCACCGCTGCCGAACATCAATGCCTTTCCGTCGGCGAAACCGTCGGATTACTCGGTGATGGACGGCGCGTGGTACGCGTTCGGCGTGCTGGACGGCGTCACGTGCGTACTGGACAAGCAGTCGGGCGGTTATGGCTGCAGCGGGCCGATTCCGGCCGCGCCGGGCGGCGCGAATCTGGTCAGCGCAGGTGCGTCGGGCAAGCCTGGGTTCGCCAGTGCTACCCAGCCTCTGTACGGCGTGGTCGAGGATGCGAAGGCGCTGCCGCCGAATTCGCGGCTCAGCTTCCGCACGATCAGCTGTGGCACCGACGGGTTCGTCACGACGTGTCTGAACAGCGCCGACCAGTCGGGTTTTGTCCTCAGCCC
>JBKOYU010000743.1:0-2993 GCA_046725575.1 Actinomycetota bacterium
GCGTCAAGGTGCATCCGCAGATGATCATCGAGAACGCCGCCGACCCCTACCACGTTCAGTATGTGCACAAGGCGGACAGCGCGGCGACCACCGCTTCCTTTGAGGTCACCGGTTACCACTTGCACGCGACCGTGAACGCGAACTTCGGTGGCGGCCGGGCCTCGACATGGCTGACACCAAACGGGCCCGTCGACGCGAAGATCATCTACGACAACTATTCGCTCGGCTTGGGATTCGTCCGCTTCCCGGCCGATCTCGTCGCCACCGTCCAAGTGACCGGTCAAACGCCGGTCGATGAGGACTACACCGACTACTTCTACACCCAAGCCTCGATTCGTGAACCCGGCGACACCGGCGACAAGCCGACCGGTCGCGCCGAGAAGTTTCTTGCAGCTCCAACAGGAAGTGATCAAGCAGGACTTCTTCACCTGGGAGAACATGAAGTACCTCGAGAAGCCCAACCTCGCCCCTGAGGAAGCGCGGGACTACGCCGCATTGCGGCGGTGGGCGCACCGGTTCTACCCGGGCACCGAGCCGGCTGCGACCGACTTCGGGTACACCGCCGACGGCGAGCCCGACCCGGCGGCAGCGAGCGTGTAATGCCCACCAGCCCGATGGTGGAGATAGATCCAGCCGCGTTCGGTGTCGAACGCTTCACCGTGCCGGCGGCGCTCGACCAACGCGCGGAGGAATTCGGCGACCGCGCGATGATGTCGATTGCAGGAACACCCGTCACCTTCACGCAGATGCGAGACCGGTCCTGCGCCGCGGCCAATGTGCTTGCGGGTCTTGGGGTCAACCCGGGCGAGACCGTCGCGCTGTTCACCGGCACGTGCCCGGAATGGGTGTACTTCTGGCTTGGGGCGGCGCGCATCGGCGCGGTGCCCGCGGCGGTTAACGCAGCGAGCAAGGATGACTTCCTCTTGCACACGTTGCGGCTGTCCCGGGCGGCCGTGGCCATCACCGACGGCGATCGGCAAGGGCGCCTCGCCGAGGTGGCCGACGAGGTCGGCACACTGAGATCTGTGTTGGCCCAGGGTGATTCGCTCACAGACGCGCTGAACGCCGCGTCGACCGAGACGCCAACCGGAGCCGCCGCGGAACCAGACGATATCGCTCTGTTCTTCACGTCCGGCACGACGGGGCCGTCGAAGGCCGTCGCCACCACATGGCACTACCTGTTCACCGCGGCCGCCACCGTCGCCGCCTGTTGGGAACTCGGATCGGGTGAGGTGCTGTGGACCGCCATGCCGCTGTTCCATCTCAGCGCGGCACCCACGGTTCTGGCGCCGATGCTCGTCGGCGGGACCAGTGTGGTGGCCGAAGCGTTCCACCCGATCGAGGTGTGGGACGAGATACGGTCCTGCGGTGCCGCCGGTTTCGCAGGCGCGGGCGCGATGGTGTCGATGCTGTGGAACCTGCCGCCCGATCCGCGCGACGCCGAGTTGGGCCTTCGATTCATCTCGGCGGCACCCATCGCCGCCGACCTATATCGCGACATCGAGGAGCGCTATCGCTGCCGCATCGTGACGATGTACGGCTTGACCGAAGCGTTTCCGATCGCCTTCAAAACGGTTTCGGACGAAGGCAAACCGGGTACGTCTGGGCGGACCAACCCCGCTTTCGACGTGCAAATCGTCGATCGGCACGGACAGCCCGTACCTCAGGGTACGGTAGGGGAGATTGCCTGCCGGGCGCGGACGCCACATGCGATGAGCGAGGGGTATGTGTCGTCGGTGTCCGGCGGGCCCCCTCTCCAGGTCGATCCGCACCCCGAGTGGTTCCGCACCGGCGATCTCGGCTCCCTGGACAGTGACAACAACCTGACCTACGTGGATCGGGTCAAGGACTCACTGCGAAGGCGCGGCGAGAACATCTCCTCGGTCGAAGTCGAACAGACGGTGATGCGTCATCCGGCCGTGCTCGAGGCCGCGGCAGTCGGCATCCCCAGCGATCTCGGAGAGGACGACATTCTCGTCGTCGTAACTCTGCGACCAGGCGCAGTCATGGAATACGCCGAGCTACTGGACTTCTGCTCCGCCCGCATGCCGTACTTCTGTGTGCCTCGGTATCTGGAGGTCCTCGACGAGATCCCGAAGAACGTGATCGGACGCGTCCGCAAGGACATGCTCCGCAGCAGGGGACTGGGCGCCGGCGCCTGGGACCGCGAAGCGCACGGGTACGTGCTGAGCCGGTAGGACGGGAGACAAGCACATGGCATTGACATACCAACAGCAGTTCGTGCTGGACGGACTGGCGGGGCGGGCGGCCATCCTCAACCTCGACGCGCGACACAATCGGCTGTACTCGGCAGGCGACCTCGCCGGCTGGATCGCGACGTTCCGGCACGCGGGCGCGACGTACACACGCGCAGGGGAGTCGTTCACCGATCTGCGCGAAGCCTTCGACGGGGGCAATGGCGTGCGCCTGGTGACCGTCGACCACGAGATTACGGTGGACGGCGTCGACGCAACGCAGCAGTGTGTCGCACTGCTGTTCCGCGACAACGAACTTCAGGCCTCCGGCATCTTTATCGACCGGCTTGTCTACGAGCGTGGTGGCTGGTACTTCACATCGCGCGAGCTCGAATGGGACCTCGTGCCGCGGGATAGCGCGCTGCCGGTGTGACCGCAGATCTCAGCTACGAATTCGCGTTCGGCACGTATGAGGACGCACTTCGGATGATCGGTACGCGAACAGAGCCGAGGTTCGCGGGTACCGCGGTGAGCGGGGCGCGCATCCAGCATTTCGCCTCGATGGTCCGCGACCCCAACCCGGGGTATTGGGACGCCGAGTTCGCGAAATTGGTGTGGGGTGGCCTGGTCGCGCCGCCGGCGTTATTGACCGGTCTGCTGATGCCGCCGCCGTGGGTGCCGAGTGGTCAGCCTCCTACCGCGTCCATCGCGGTGCGAGTGCCTCTTCCCGGCATCGCGATCATCAACGCATCCAACGACGCCGAGTATCTGACGCCGGTGTTGGAGGGCGACATGCTC